>DAWBVG010000390.1:0-10148 GCA_052279865.1 Muribaculaceae bacterium | reverse complement strand
TACTTATGTAATGGATGAAGCACAATACTTATTTCTGAGTAAAATCTGGTGCTTTCCCCTCTCCCGATCATAAATCGAACAAAATTTTTACTTCTATTAGAGTATTGCAACAGATTTTTACAGTCTCTAATTTTGCAACAGAAAAATTAATCATATCAGGTTATGAAAAAAACATTACTATTTCTTTCTCTCTTCCCGCTTGCATCCATGTCGGCGCAAACACTTACAGCACCTAAGGCTGCATGGGCAAATTTTGTGATCGGTAAGCCGGGACAAGATCAAAGCACTGCCATAGCTACCGACGGAAACAATCAGGTGTATTGGCTATTGACAGATGGTTCCACCACATCGGATAAAGATGTGACATATGCCGGTCAACTTCTTTATGAAGGTGCGGATTACGATGGGACGAGTGCCAACAAAAACCTTACAGTCCTTAAAACTAATGCAAATGGTGAAAAACAATGGTGTGTTTATTCAGTCTGTGGCGATTTCGCTCCAAATGAAGGTGGCATAGCAGTAAATGGGGATGGAGACATTGTGTTTTCTACAACAGTAAGACATACCGATGGTTATCTTCAGAGTCCAATCACGATAGTTGATGCCAAGGGAAAATCGACTGTTATTAACTGGAGTGTGGAACGTAGGTATGATCGTCTCATTGTTGGCACAATAACTTCTGATGGAGAGTTAAAATGGGTGAAAACTTATGAAATAGACCATAATCCGGTGCCTGCTGCATCTGGCGCAACAAGAACTGAACATACTGCGGATGCAATCAACACATATGGTTTAACAGTTGATGATAATAACAATATATATATATGCGGGAATTTCCGTACGGATCTTACCATCCCCAAGGTTGACGGCACAGATGTTGTTCTTAAGCCTAAGAATGTGACCGGATGGAACGGAGATTCACAAAGTGTTGTAGGGTCCTTCTATCTTATAAAACTTGATTCCAATGGTTATTATCTAAACCATCTTGCTGAAACAGGAGATGAAATCACAGCATCCTATATCCAAAAAATAGACTGGAAAGACGGTAATCTTTATGCCTACGGATATCTGAAAGGTAAAGACGGAGGATCAATTACGGTTTCCGGTTTCACATTAAAACCTACCGACAATTGTGTGTCGCCGATTGTTGGATGCTTCAATTCAGACCTTAATGCATCATGGCTTAAATGTTTTCCAGGCGATGCAGTAGGTGGAAGTAGTGTCATTCAGAATGTCGGGATGACAATATCCGGTGATAATATCTGGCTGGCAGGACAATACAATGGCAAAATCTCCGATACTGATGATGATACAAAATTCGTAGCATCAACAACACGAAATCCACGTGAAGGTTTTGTAATAAAGCTTGATAAAAACGGCAACTGGTTAAAAGCTGCAAACTCCAAAACCAATTTCTCCGAGGCATACGTGACGGGATATTTCAAAGTGATTGTTCCTCCGTCTGATTCCGAAAATGTATATGTCTATGGATATGCTATGAATGCCAATGTTGGCGTTTTCCTGAGATCTTATGATAGGGAGACTCTTGTTGGAAATCCGGATAAATCCTGGAATATAATAACGAGAGGTGGCGTTCCGACATGTCAGTGTATTGTCTACGCGCCGGAAATTTGTTCCGCATTCGTTACTGTCAGGGGCAACAACGCATTCCAGCCCATGGGCGGTGAACTGACTGAGAATCCAGGCGGATATGTAAATCTCCTTGCACGCTTTGATCTGCCGAAATCTTTTACCTCCGGTATAAACGATATCGAGACAAACAATGTGTCGGACCTTCAGGTGATTCCGGCTAACGGATGCATATATGTGAACAATACATCTGACACATCTTTAAGATTCACAATGTTTGATTTGACAGGAAGAAGTGTTGTTGATGCAGATATTGCCTCCGGTGCCAGTGAGACAATAGCAATCGCATCCGGAATCTATATTGCAAATGGTAAAAAGGTTTTGGTTAAATAATATGTCCGGACTTAAATTTTTGTTGAACAAAAACAAACATATAATCAAAAAAGAATAATCGAAGATTTTGAGAATATAACCACGTAAGCTAAATAAAAGATTCCCGCACCGCGCTGAGAAGCGAGTTGCGGGAATCGCGTTTATAATTTAAATGTTGTGGTTCTTATCTTGTGTCCTATTGAATCTCTTTGGATTTGCAGGAAACCATCCTTTGCGCACACGTTCTTTCTGCTCAATAACTTCTTTGATGCTCCAGAATGAAGAGAAAGCAACAACGGCAAGAACAGCAGAGAGAAAAACACCTTGCGTAAGCAACGCGAGTATCGATGCCACTATTCCGAGCGCAGCGAAAGCATAATTGATTTTAACACCGAAATAATATTCACCTTTTATTACAAGAGGATGAAATACACCAATGATAAGAAATGTGCAAGCACCAATGGCAAGACCTTGCCAGTTTAATATCGATAAATCCATAATCATTTTTATAACACCACAAATTTAGTAAGGAAATATCATTTTCACAAAAAAAGATGTTAAGAAGGATGAATACTTATTTTTAGGTATTGACAATCATGATTAAATGATGTAATTTTGCATGTTAAACTAATGTGTTCCCATGATTGACAAACAAAGAGGTTATCTTCCTTCCAACAATATGAGGGAATTGATTCGAGACAACAACCTGATTCTAATGGCGATCAGCAGATTTGATATAGCCTTTGGTTTCGGAGACAATTCAGTGGCTGAAATATGCAAGGAGAATAATGTTGATACGGCGACGTTTCTTGCCGTATGCAATCTGCTAAGCGGTTATAATTATTCCGTTGATACTTTGTCGTTGAGATCAATAATGGGATATCTGAGACGGGCACACTCCGCATTTCTGGATGTTACTCTTCCCAAAATCAGACAACGTTTATTCGAGGCAATAAATTATACCGATAATAATGACATCTCGCTTTTGCTCATTAAGTTTTTTGATGACTATGTCGTTGAAGTAAAACGTCATATGGATCACGAGAATGATGTTATCTTCAAATATGTCGAGAATCTTTTGAAGGGCGATATAGATGAAGGTTTCTGTATTGACAAATTTTCAGGTAATCATAATCATACGGTTGCTAAACTGAATGAACTCAAAGACATATTCATCTATCATTTTAAACAGCGAGAGAATACGCGTTTAAGTGCAGCCCTTTTTGATATAATTACCTGCGAGAAAGATATGATGTCGCATTTTGAGGTTGAGAAAAACTTGTTTGTTCCTGCGGTAGAACGCCTTGAACAAAACCTTAGGATGCGCAAGAGTGAATACATACGAGAAGAGAACCCTAATAATGAAGTTCAGGATAGTCCCGAATATGTTCTTGGAGATAGAGAGAAAGACATTATAAGGTGCGTGGCGCAAGGGAAATCCAACAAAGAGATTGCAGACGCCCTTTGCATATCAGTACACACAGTCGCAACACACCGTAGAAACATATCATCAAAATTAGGTATTCATTCGGCTGCCGGTCTTACAATCTTTGCAATAATCCACAATCTTGTAGATTTAAACGAAGTAAATCCGCTTCAATAATCATTGAAGCGGATTTTTATTTGATTTTATTCCATTTATTTCTACGCCATAACTAAGCTGTTTAGAAATCAATGAAACTTGCCACAAGAATAAGGAGCAGGAGAGGTGGTGCCACATATTTTATTATGAAACTTACAAACGGATAGAAATGATTTGAGACACTTCCATCATTAGTTATTTCTTTTCTAAGAAAACCTTTCCTCGAACACCATCCAATAAAGATGCATACAAAGATTGATACCAGTGGCAACATAATGTTAGTTGCGAGATTATCAAGAAAATCAAATATGTTCATTCCGAATAATTTGATGTTATTCAAGGAACCAAACGACAACGAGCATATTGCGCTCAAAACAAACAAGGGCATTAATACGATAAGACATGCCTGCAATCTCGATTTATTAAACCGATCCTGAATCCATGCCACAGAAACTTCTGAAATAGAAATTGTAGAGGTAAGAGCTGCTACCAGCAAAAGAAGAAAGAAGAGAATTGACCACAGTTGAGTGGCTGGCATGTGCGCAAAAATTTCAGGTAAGGTAACGAACACCAATGTTGTTCCACGCAAATCAGAATCTCCAAGCCCGAAACTTGCCACAGCCGGAAATATTATTATACCCATCAGCACTGCCACAAGGAGATCAAGAATGGATACGGTAAAAGCTGTCGGCACAAGTTTTGTTGTTTTCGGATAATATGAAGAATATGTTATGAGAATTCCCATGCCAAGACTTAATGAAAAGAAACTTTGTCCAAGTGCATTTACAATTACACCTGCATCTATCTTTGAAAAATCCGGTTTAAAGAAATATTCCAAACCTTGATAGGCACCGGGCATTGACAAAGATACCCCTGCAAATATTAAAAGAAGCACAAACAGAAGCGGCATCATTATATTCGACATTCTTTCTATCCCTTTTTGAACACCCCGGAGCAATATCACCAAATTTATTATTATGAGGATATAGGTATTCACAAGGGGAGAAATGTCACTGCATATGTAACTCTCCATTTTATGATGAAAGGATTGTTCCATCATGGCATTAGAGCCGGCAGCCGTAGAATACAAATCTCCTGTTATCGATTGCCAAAGATATTCAAATGTCCATCCTGCCACAACCATATAAAACGTAAGAATTATATAGGAGGCAAGAATTGCCAGCGTCCCTGCCAGCCACCACTTGCTTCCGGGTTTCAATTTTCTAAATACGCTTTCGGCATCACCATGTCCGCCCCTGCCAAGAGAAAACTCTGCAAGCATTACCGGAATTCCAAGAATCAACATACACAGGATATAAACAAGAAGAAATGCCGCGCCTCCATTACTTTGAGCCTCTGCCGGAAACCTCCATATGTTGCCAAGTCCTACAGCGGAGCCGACAGTAGCGGCAATAAGTCCGATTTTTGTATTAAACTTTACCTTTGACATAATAACAGGTTATTATTTTGACGTATAAATTATGGTAGATTTTGAAGTTGTTTAAACAACTTCTTTAGCAATATCTACCGTCTCACAAAAATAACGATATTTTTTGTAACAATCAAAATAAACAAATTCAGACACCGACAAGCAATGGTAAGCTACTTGTTTGTCGGTGTCTGAACCAAGCTGATGAGACAATCAAGCTTCCAGATCTTTTATCTCCTCAAGATTTTTGGTTATGTCATCTTCTGTTAATTCATAATTTCTCAGATCTCCCGCAAAATATTTATCGTAAGATCCCATATCTATCAGACCATGCCCCGATAGATTAAAGAGTATTACTTTCTTTTCTCCTGTTTCTTTACATTTGTTTGCTTCACGAATAGTCGCAGCTATCGCGTGGCAAGATTCTGGAGCCGGAATGATACCTTCGGTACGCGCAAACAGCACTCCGGCATCAAACGATTCAAGCTGGCTGATGTCAACTGCCTCCATATAACCATCCTTAAGCAATTGAGAAACTATGACCCCGGCGCCGTGATACCTCAATCCTCCGGCATGTATGTTGGCAGGACAGAAATTGTGACCGAGAGTGAACATTGGCAAAAGGGGAGTATACCCCGCCTCATCACCGAAATCATATTGAAACTTTCCACGTGTGAGCTTAGGACACGACGCCGGCTCTGCCGCTATGAAGCGTGTCTCTTTTTTACCGGAAAATTTATGACGCATAAAGGGGAAAGCTATTCCTCCAAAATTTGAACCGCCGCCAAAACATGCTATTACTATATCGGGATATTCTCCAGCCATCTCCATCTGTTTTTCAGCCTCAAGTCCGATTATCGTCTGGTGAAGTGAGACATGATTCAATACTGACCCCAATGTATATTTACAGTCGGGAGTAGTGGTTGCAAGCTCGATAGCCTCAGAAATAGCAGTTCCTAATGATCCTTGATGATTGGGTGTCTTGGTAATGATGTTCTTTCCGGCTCTTGTTGACATGGATGGAGAAGGGGTGACCTGTGCGCCGAAAGTCTGCATTATGCTTTTTCTATACGGTTTCTGTTCATAGCTGATCTTTACCTGATAAACCGCAGCCTCCAGTCCGAACATTTTAGCCGCATATGATAAGGATGCTCCCCATTGCCCGGCTCCAGTTTCAGTTGTGACATTCTTTACACCCTCCCTTTTGCAATAGTAAGCTTGAGGTATTGCGGAATTAAGCTTGTGAGAACCCATCGGACTCACGCTTTCATTTTTGAAATATATATGAGCAGGAGTGCCAAGTGCCTTTTCCAGAGCATAAGCACGAACGAGGGGAGTGCTCCTATAATATTTATACATATCTCGAACCTCATCCGGAATATCTATCCAGGCATCTTGGTCATTGAGTTCCTGTTTGCACAGCTCCTTTGCAAATATTGGGAAGAGGTCTTCCGCTTTAAGAGGTTGCTTTGTTTTGGGATTCAATGGCGGCATCGGCTTATTGGGCATCTCTGCCTGAATGTTATACCATTTTCTTGGAATATCTTCTTCGGATAGGAGGAAACGTTTTTGACATTCACTCATAATACTAATAATATTTTATGTATATTTATAATGTAATCATAAATTATAATACAAATTTAATAATATTATTCAAAGAATTAAAATAATCAGGCTAATATTTTAACAAAAAAAGAGATGCCCTTGGGCATCTCCGATATCAACAAATAAAACTTAACAATTCTTTTCCAAAACGATCGGCTATCATTTGCCATAATCTTTTAACTGGTCACGAAGACGCTTGCGAGCGAAGAAGATGCGACTTTTTACTGTGCCTAAAGGCAAATTCATCTTTTCGGCTATCTCATTATATTTATATCCGGCTACAAACATATTAAACGGGATGCGATATTCATCAGAAAAACTATTGAGAGCCGCTGATATCTCCTTCACAGCATATGAACCTTCGGGAGTGTCAAGACCGGAGTCTTGTGATATGTTGAGGTGATATAAATCTTCTGTCTGGTCAATCACCGTAGCTTTTCTTACAGTCTGACGATAATTGTTGATGAAGATATTACGCATGATAGTGAAGATCCATCCTTTGAAGTTGACATTGTCAACATATTTCTCTTCATTATCAAGTGCTTTAAGAGTTGTGTCCTGAAGAAGGTCTTCTGCCTGCTCACGATTGGATGTAAGCTGATATGCAAAACTAAGAAGATTGCCCTGAAGACCAATCAGTCTGTTTTTAAATGTTTCGTTAGATTTCATTTTGTTGTTGTTTTAATGTTGATATCATAATAACATTGCTAACCTTAAAATTGTTTTGAAGAATCTAAAATTTTTTATTTATTTTTTTGCATATGCTGATTTAAGTATTTATTAGGTAAGAAGTAAAGTAAGAATTGGTGCACCTCAACAAATATTTTTCGCTTCTTCGCATTTTGATTTTATGACAGTAATCGGTGAAACACGTTTGACAAATCTGTATCGAACGTTGCCTCAAGACGTAGCTGCTGGTGCTCGCAACTGCAGCCTCGCGGCAAGGATGAGGAATTAGATAATATGTGATTTTTTGTTAATTTATTTAATTATGAGTAATTTTGCATATTGAAGTTGTTTAACAACTTCGTAAGATAAACTGGAAATAATGAGATTTGAAGATATTCTTACCAATGACGATGTGCTTGATGGTTTATGGGACATGCATTTTGATGAATGCACCCCTATTCAAGAACAAGCCATTCCTGTCATAATGGAAGGTCGCGACCTTCTTGCTTGCGCACAAACCGGCACCGGGAAAACTGCAGCCTATCTTTTGCCTGTGATAAATATGCTTGCCGATGGAGGGTATCCTGACGACTCAATAAATTGCGTCGTGATGGCTCCTACACGAGAGTTGGCACAACAAATCGACCGACAGCTTCAAGGATTTGCATATTTTATGCCGGTAAGCGGTATGGCAATATACGGCGGCACAGATGGTCATACTTATGAACAGCAGAGAAAATCGTTGAAGATGGGAGCAGATGTGGTCATTGCAACTCCCGGACGCCTGTTATCTCATCTCAGCATGGGGTATGTTGATTTATCGAAAGTATCTTTCTTTATTCTCGATGAAGCTGACAGAATGCTTGACATGGGATTCTATGATGACATAATGCAGATCGTAGCTCGTCTACCCAAAGACAGACAGACTTTACTGTTCTCTGCTACAATGCCTCCCAAGATTCAACAAATGGCGAGCAAAATACTCAAGGATCCGGTAGAAGTTAAACTTGCTGTCTCAAAACCTGCTGAAAAGATTAAGCAATCCGCTTATATCTGTTACGAACCGCAAAAACTTCTTATCCTAAAGAAACTTTTCAATGAGAGTGCCCCACAGAGAGTGATTGTTTTTTCCTCATCAAAATTAAAAGTAAAGAATCTCACACGCGAACTGAAAAGTAAAAACATTAAGATTGCGGAAATGCATTCCGATCTCGATCAGGCAAAACGCGACGATGTAATATTGGATTTCAAGGCAGGTAAAATACATGTTATTGTTGCCACTGATATTCTTGCCAGAGGAATTGACATTGATGACATAGAGATGGTCGTCAACTATGATGTGCCAAGAGAAGCTGAGGACTATGTGCATCGTATCGGCCGCACTGCACGAGCAAACCGTGATGGCAGGGCGATAACGTTTGTTTCGCCTGAAGAAATCGGCAAGCTGAAACGAATAGAGCGACTTCTGGAGAAAGAAATTCCGAAAGAGGAGATACCGGCTGAATTTGGAGAGGCTCCCGATATCAAAAAGACAAATTCCTCCCAAAGAAATAGGAACAGTAGAAACAATAAAAATAACAAAAACAGACGTTCATTTAAGAGTCGTAATCGAAGGAAACCGGGGAATGAGCAAAAGCAAGCAGCCGTTTAGGTTCAAAAGATTTGAAGTCTATCATCACCGCAGTTCCATGAAGATTGGAGTTGATGCTGTTATTCTTGGAGCTTGGGCAGATGTGCAGAATGCGCGTACCGTTTTAGATGTCGGATGCGGTTGCGGTGTAATAGCACTGATCATAGCTCAAAGAAATCAATCAGCACAAATATCTGCCATTGACATAGATTCGGAATCGGTAGAAGAAGCTGCTGAGAATTTCTCTGCATCGCCATGGAGCGATCGTGTAATGACGAAGGAGATAGATTTCAATGACTATTGCTCACAACATATTGAAAGAAATATTGAGCCATTGGACTATATTATTTCCAACCCTCCATATTTCGATTCAGGTATCAATACTCCTAACTCCATTCGATTGAAAGCCCGTCATCAAGGAGAGTTATCTCCGTCAATTATACTTGAAAA
The DNA here is from genome assembly GCA_052279865.1 of Muribaculaceae bacterium. Classification (GTDB taxonomy): domain Bacteria; phylum Bacteroidota; class Bacteroidia; order Bacteroidales; family Muribaculaceae; genus Lepagella. Next base: position 821 of record DAWBVG010000390.1, on the reverse strand, counting down.
GGGGAGTGCATTATTATCTGATAAAGGAATAATAGGAATGGTCATTCCTGTGGAACAGACCGGAGGATTGATAGAATTTGCCAATTCAATGGGATTAAACTTAATCCGTAAAATGATAATGACAGGCAGAGAGGGTAGAGAACCCAAGAGATGCTTCATTGAGTTTGGAAAGGAGTCAAAATCTGTTGCGACAGAACAACTGACAATAGAATTTTCTGATGGAAGCTTTACGCCTGAATATCAATTTTTATGTCGTGATTTTTATCTGAAATTTTAAATAGCGTCTAATATTTCTCATGTAATACACCCGTAAATACAATCAGCATTAAAACAACACCCCTTGATGCCGTCGGCATCAAGGGGTGTTGTTTTAATGCTTTACTAAGTATCTTAGAATTTGAAGCCTGTTGACAATACAACACGAGAATTGTTAAATGTCAGTTTAGCTTCGGGGCTTGCATATTCACTCTTTGGATCAGGAGTGAAAGCATGATATTCGGACGTCATATGCTTATATACATAAGCGAGATCAACATAAAATCCTTTATGGCGATAACCAAGACCACAGGTAATATAGTTTGTATCGTTATCAAAACGATAATTGGGTATAGTACCTGCTGTGTAAATGGTCATGCCGTTGTTTTTCGCTTTTGATTCAACAGGTGAAGAAACATGGCTGTAACCGGCACGTACGCTGAAAGACGGAGTCACGCGATACTCTGCACCAACACGGAATGTATCGGTATGACGATATATATCCTTTATATCTTGGTTCTCATATTGATATGGGTCATTATTATATGCAGCCGGGGTTGCCGAAT
>DAWBVG010000389.1:0-3930 GCA_052279865.1 Muribaculaceae bacterium | reverse complement strand
TCCGCCATTATGGAGATGACGACGGAATAGCGCATTTCCTTAATTCTTCCCTTACCAAGACAGGAGCTGAACAAGTGAAGGCAGACGTGCGGGCAGGGAAGACAAAGCTTCTGTATGTGGCACCGGAATCGCTTACTAAAGAATCGAATATCGCTTTTTTGCGCTCAATCAAGATTTCCTTTTTTGCTATTGACGAGGCTCATTGTATCTCGGAATGGGGACATGATTTCAGACCGGAATACCGGAAGATACGTCCGTTGATTGCAGAAATAGGAAATTATCCGGTTATCGCGCTCACTGCAACGGCAACCCCGAAGGTTCAGCATGACATCCAGAAAAATCTGGGCATTCTCAACGCGAAAGTCTTCAAATCGAGTTTTAACCGAAAGAACCTTTATTATGAGGTGCGCCCGAAGACAAAAGATGTTGACCGCGAAATAATAAGATATATAAAGAGTCATCCCGGAGAATCGGGTATAATTTATTGTCTTAGCCGTAAAAGAGTAGAAGAGCTTGCCGAGACTCTTAAAATAAACGGCATATCGTCGCTGCCTTATCATGCAGGAATGGATCCGCAGACCAGATCTGAAAACCAGGATGCTTTTCTGGAAGAGAAAGTTGATGTGATTGTAGCAACGATTGCATTCGGCATGGGGATCGATAAACCGGATGTAAGGTTTGTGATTCATTATGACATACCCAAAAGTCTTGAGGGATATTATCAAGAAACGGGACGTGCCGGTAGAGACGGAGGAGAAGGAAGATGCATAACATTCTATAACAACAAAGATTTGCAGAAGCTCGACAAGCTTATGCAGAGCAAAACGGCATCGGAGCAGGAAATCGGAAGACAACTTCTGCAGGAGACGGCAAATTATGCGGAATCATCGGTTTGTCGACGCAAGATACTCCTCCATTATTTCGGTGAGGAATATCATGAGGAGAATTGCGGAAATTGTGACAATTGTCTTAATCCCAAGAAACAGATAGAGGCAGGCGATGCTCTTGCCTCAGCTTTGGAATCGGTAAGAGATGTTGACCAAAATCATAAACAAGAATACATAGTTAATATTCTCATCGGCAGAAAGACCGATGAAATCAAATCAAATCATCATTCAATGGTGGAATCCTTCGGAGCATTGGAACACGAGGGAGAGAAATTTGCCGCTACCCTGATTCGTCAGGGCGTTATAGGGGGCTACCTGTCGCGCGACCTGGAGAATTACGGCAATCTCAAACTCACCGATAAAGGGAGGAAATTCATCGATAACCCAACTTCATTTAAAATCGTGGAAGATATTGATTATTCTGATGCAGACGTGGAGTTGCCTATTAAAGAGGGAGCCTCTTGCGCGGCTGACCCTGAACTCTACGCTATTTTAAAAGATCTAAGAAAGAAAATCGCGAGAAAACAGAATCTACCTCCGTATGTGATTTTTCAAGAGCCTTCGCTTGAAGCTATGGCAACAACTTATCCTATCACCGAAGAAGAACTTGCAAATATCCCCGGTGTAGGATTAGGCAAAGCCAAACGCTACGGCAAGGAGTTTATTGATGTCATAAAACGGCATGTGGATGATAACGACATTATCCGTCCTGAAGATATCCGTGTACGGTCGGTACCAAAAGAAAATAACCTGAAAGTATCGATAATCCAGGCTATAGACCGCAAGATTGATCTTGATGAGCTTGCTGAAAGCAAGGGTCTGGAATTTGAGGAACTGCTTGATGTCCTTGAATCGATAATAGAGGCAGGAACAAAGATCGACATTAATTATTTCATTCATGAGATCCTTGATGACGATCAAGTGGAAGACATAATGGAATATTTCAGAGAGAGTGAGGAAGATGATCTTGAAAGCGCAATCCAGGAACTCGGTGACGAGTATGATGAAAACAATATTCGTCTTGTGCGGGTGAAATTTATTTCTGAAATGGGAAATTAAGGCAGTATTAATTGAATCTGAATTAAACGATGACAATTTTTATAAATTGTCATCGTTTAATCTATATGGGTGCAGGATATCTGTCCCCAACTATGGAATTTTTAAACATCTTCTATAAAAAGTAGAAAGTTTCAATGAATAAAAAGTTTGTCGCGGGAGCCGGTGCGGCTATTTTCGCCTTGGCACTTACCGCCAAGGATCCCGTAATTATGACTGTCAACGGTGTTGACGTTCCAAAATCGGAGTTTGAATATCTCTATGGTAAAAACAGCCAGCAGCAGCTTACGCAGCAGCCTATTGATGAATATGTGGAGATGTTCAAGCTTTACAAAATGAAGGTGGAGGATGCGAAAGCTGAAGGGATCGACACCACGGCGGCTTTCCGCAAAGAGATGGAGCAGTATAGAAAAGATCTGGCAGCTCCCTATCTTGCCGATTCCGTATATCTCGATAAACTTCTGAAAGAAACATATGACCGCGCATCTCAAGAGGTGGAGGCATATCATATAATGCTTTTCAAGAGTCCGAATCTTTCAGAGAACGCTTCGAAACGTCAGCGCATGGATAGTGTGAGACAAGCTTTGCTTGCCGGTGCTGATTTTGCAGAACTTGCTGCAAAAATATCTGAAGACAGGGGCTCAAACCAGAAAGGAGGCAGAATGGGTTATATCACTGCGCAGCAATATCCCTATTCATTTGAAGTTGCCGCATATGCCACCCCGGAAGGTGAAATCTCTGAGATAGTTGAAAGTCCGGTAGGTTACCATGTCCTAAAAGGAGGTAAACGCCGTCCTGCGCGTGGGAAGATTCAGGCTGCCCATATACTGAAGATGGCTCAGGGAAATGATCCGGAAGTTGATGCCAAAGCTCGCCATCAGATTGATAGTATTTATGCTATTGTAAAAAATAATCCTTCAGAATTCTCTGATCTTGCCACACGCTTCTCAGACGACCGCGGTTCAGCGCGTCAGGGCGGAATGCTGCCTTGGTTTGGCTCCGGTGAAATGGTTGCAGAGTTTGATTCCGTGGCATTCTCTCTTCCCGATAACAGCATCAGCGAACCATTCCGCACAGCTTTCGGATGGCATATAATCAATCGTCTTGCCTCACGCCCCATTCCTTCGATGGCGCAGATGAAGCCTGAATTCCTTGCGCGTGTTACCAATCCTCAGGATGAGCGTTATGTACTTGTGCGCAACAACCAGACAGAGCGTCTTGCCAAGCAACACAAGGGTAAACTGAACAAAAAGACTTTGGATGCCATGCGTGCGCGCATTCAGACCAATGGTCTCGATTCTGCATTCTACGCAGTTTATGCACAATCACCGGATGGAAATGCAGAACTTTTCGTTATCGATGGTAAAGAAACATCAGCTTCAGCCCTTGCAACTGCGATGAAAAACGTGATGCAGAGCAATCCTGAGGCTGCCTTGAAGATTTTTAATACAAATTTCGATACTTTCTATAATTCGCAGCTTGTAGAAGCGGAAATAGCACGTCTTGAAGAGGAAGAGCCGGATTATCGTAATCTCCTTCATGAATATATCGATGGCAGCCTTCTCTATGAGGTCAGTGTAAAGAAAATCTGGGATAAGGCGGCAAAAGATACTGAGGGACTCAAAAATTATTTCGAGTTGAACCGCGACAACTATAAATGGAGTGTGCCGCATGCAAAGGGTTATTTAGTGCAGGCTGTCAATGACTCTGTTGCCGGAAAAATTCGCGAGATGGCGGCTGTGACCGGTAGAGACTCTCTTGTGAATACCGTCAGAAAAGCATTTAACGGTAAGGCTACTATAGAGAAAGTGCTTGTAGAGAAAGGAGCAAATGCAATGATCGACAATCTGCTTTTTGATGGTCCCGAAGCAAAACCTTCCAAGAAAAATTTCACAGTGTTCTTCATGATTGATCCACGGGTGATCACTGCTCCTGAAGAATATGCCGATGTTCGCGGACTTGTGACGAGTGATTATCAGAACGAGTT
>DAWBVG010000388.1:0-2410 GCA_052279865.1 Muribaculaceae bacterium | reverse complement strand
GGTCACCCTCCACCTTGTAGTCACGCTGGATAACCTCACGCACGGCTGCTGCCTGCGCGTCAGTCCAGTCTTTAACCTTTATGTCGCGGTCTACACCTGCCTTGCTGAGGATGGTGTTGGCTGCGCTTCGGCCGATGCCGAAGATGTAAGTCAAGGCGATTTCGCCTCTTTTATTCTGCGGCAAATCAACGCCGACGATTCTTACTGCCATATGGTATTATACAAATTTTGTGCAAAGTTAATAATCATAACGCCAAAATTAAAATTTTATCGCATAATTTTGACGTGACATGCCGATTTTTCACCCTTTTACACCGCTTTTGACGGTTTCCGGGGCGATTTTCAGCTTGTCGGCGTATTATCCTTGACGAGTTTTAAATTTCGGATTCTTTTTGTTGATAACGTAAAGGCGACCTTTGCGACGCACGATCTTGCTGTCTGCGCTGCGTTTCTTTACTGATGCTCTGACTTTCATATCTATTCTCTGTTTTTAGCTGAAAGGTTCCGGGTTATTTGTATCTGAATGAAATTCTTCCTTTGCTCAGGTCGTAGGGAGACATCTCCACTTTCACCTTGTCGCCGGGAAGTATCTTGATATAGTGCATTCTCATCTTGCCGGAGATATGGGCGGTGATTTCATGCCCGTTCTCAAGCTCTACCTTGAACATTGCGTTCGACAATGCCTCGAGAATAACACCATCTTGTTCGATTGCAGCTTGTTTTGCCATATTGATTATAGGTTTGATTGATTTATCTTAGGCTTGCGCGGCTCCGAGAGCCTCTTCAATATATTTGAAAGTTGTCAGGATCTCGGGCTCGGTGGCATGGATGGCTATGGTGTGCTCGTAATGGGCAGACGGTTTGCGGTCGCGTGTGCGACACTGCCAGCCGTCGTTGCTGATCACGATGTTCTTGCTGCCGAGATTGATCATCGGCTCTATGGCAATCACCATGCCGGGCTTGAGCAGCGGTCCGATGCCGCGGCGTCCGTAGTTGGGCACCTCCGGATCCTCATGCATGCTTTTGCCGATGCCGTGACCACACATCTCACGCACGACACTGTAGCCGTGACGCTCGCAGTATGTCTGCACGGCGTTGGAGATATCACCGATCCTTTTGCCAGCCTTGGCAGCCTCTATTCCTTTATAGAGACTCTCCTTGGTGACCTTGAGAAGAGCCGCAGTCGCCTCGGGAATCTCCCCTACGGCGAATGTATAGCAGCTGTCGCCATGATATCCGTTAAGCTCCGCCACGCAGTCAAGACCGACGATATCGCCTTCCTGAAGTGTATAAGCCGACGGGAAACCGTGCACCACAGTCTCGTTAACCTCTATACACAGCGTGCCGGGAAAACCGTGATAACCCAAGCATGAGGGCTTACCCCCGTTATCGAGGATAAACTCTCTTGCTATGGTATCCAGTTTCAGGGTTGTCACTCCGGGAGCCACCCATTTGGCGCATTCCCCGAGAGTGCGGCTCACCAAATCGCAAGCCCCCTTCATTATTTCCAGTTCCTCAGCTGTCTTGAGATAAATCATATCAATTTGCCAACGAGTTACAATTCTTTAAAAGGCTCCGCTGCCTGTGGTGCGGCCCTTGATACGACCATCCTTCATCAGACCGTCGTAATGACGCATCAGAAGGTGACCCTCGATGATGCGAAGGGTGTCAAGGACAACGCCTACAAGAATCAACAGTGAAGTTCCGCCGAAGAAAGAGGCGAAGTTTCTGTTCAGGCCGCAGATGTGGGCGATGGCGGGAAGAATTGCCACGATGCCCAGGAAGATTGAGCCCGGAAGCGTGATGCGCGACATGATGGAGTCAAGATAATCCACTGTGGGTTTGCCGGGCTTGATGCCGGGGATGAAGCCGTTGTTGCGCTTCATGTCCTCAGCCATCTGCGCCGGACGCACAGTGATCGCGGTGTAGAAATATGTGAACGCCACGATCATCAGGAAATAGATGGCGTTATACCAGAATCCATACATATCGGTCAGCGCGCCGAAGAAACCTGTGTGATTCGTGCTGAAGCCAACCAGAGTTACAGGGATAAACATAATCGCCTGGGCAAAGATGATAGGCATAACGCCGGCAGCATTAACCTTCAGAGGTATATACTGGCGTGCGCCGCCATACTGTTTGTTGCCCACTACCCGTTTTGCATACTGCACAGGCACCTTGCGTGTGCCCTGCACAAGCAGCACGGCTCCGGCGATTACGGCGAGCAGGATGATGATCTCAACCAGGAAGAGAACGAGTCCGCCACCCTGAGAGTTCATCAGTCGACCGGTGAATTCCTGGATGAAAGCCTCCGGCAGACGGGCGATGATACCGATAAGGATGATGAACGAGATGCCGTTGCCGACACCCTTCTGGTCGATGCGCTCTCCGAGCCACATGATGAACATGG
>DAWBVG010000387.1:0-1966 GCA_052279865.1 Muribaculaceae bacterium | reverse complement strand
ATCTGACCATAATCCGATTATGTTGCGTGTAAAATTATAAAAATAGACAATATAAGTAGGTTAAAAACAAACTTTAAGGTAAAGAAAGAACCCAAAATGAAAAAAGGTAAGGTTTTAGTCGTGTTGTTTTCAGCACTCTTCAGCGCTTTTACACTACGCGCTGAAGAGCTGAAAATAATGTCATTCAACGTGAGGTACAATTCTCCCAAAGATCTTGGTGAAAACTCTTGGGATGCCCGTAAGGGAGCTGTTGTTAACTTGATAAAGAAGATGGCTCCGGATGTGGTGGGTCTTCAGGAACCGCGCACCATCCAGCGAACATATATAAAGGAATCGCTGCCTGAATATGCATATATGGAAGCTCCCGGCACAGGTGACGGAAGAGGCGGTAATGTCGGATTGATTTATCGTTCCGATAAATTTGAAAAGGTTGATGGAGGTTGGTTTTATCTTGGACCGACTCCAGATGTGCCCTCTCCCGCGTTTGATGCCCCCGACAGCACATGGCGTGTAACTATCTGGGCAAAACTTCGCGACAAGAAAAGCGGGAAAGAATTTACAGCATTATCGACACATCTTCCTGTGCGCACAAAGCCAAATCTCGCAGCAGAACCTTATGTCAAATCTCGCTTCCATGCCTCTCAGTTAAACGTGAAGCGTCTGAAAGATATAGCGGGAGAGGATGGTACATGTTTCATTGTCGGAGACATGAACTGTTCTTTGCAGAAGGCGGATGGTTCTATCAATTATGATGGAGTAAAAGCTCTTTCTCCATACCATGAATGGATGGAAGATGCACGTAAATTTGACGAACATCCTGAAATCAACAGTTTTAATGCATTCGGTAAAGGGGAAGATTCACCTCACCGTAAAATAGACCAGATCTATTATCGCAATGCAGAGCCGATTTCCTTTGTGACGATTACAGAACCGGTGGACGGTTTAAAATATGTATCCGATCATTATCCTCTGATGTTCACCTGTGAATATTAAACTAAACTTATAAACTGCGCATTGCGCGATTAAACTTTTAAACTTCAACTTTACACTTGCGAAAGTTGAATTAAATTAACAAATCATATCATGAGACGACAATTTATTATCGCCTTGACATGTTTCTGTGGTATTGCAGGTGTCAGTGCGAAAAACTACACTTTGAAAAATGACAAGGTTCAGGTTGCCATAGATGAGCGTGGACGCTTGAAAAGTCTGAAAAATTTGACAACGGGTCGTGACTATGCCGGTGACGGCTATCTCTGGCGACTTTATTATGAACGCAAAGGTTTCAAGGAAAATGAAATCGCCGCCGGGATGCAGTCTTCTCCGAAAATTGAGCAGGAGGGTAATAGCCTGATACTTACATATCCGCATGTCACACATGCTGACACTACGGTGAATGTGGCGTTGAAATTTACTATTTCTCTTGAACCCGAGATGGTGCGTTTCAGTTCTGAAATCACCAATAATCAGCCTCACACTATCGTGCGCGAGCTGCATTATCCTCTTATCCAGGATATGAAACTACCTGATGATTATAAGCTTTTTTTAACCCACACCGGAGGGCAGGTATATGATAACCCTAAAGAGTTGATAGAAAAATACTCTATGGCGAAGCCATACGCAACCCCGGCACAACGTTTCCGTCAGATGCCGGCAGCTTATCCCACAAGAGCCACAACAGCAGGTTGCAGCGGAAACATGGCAGCTAACTGTTTTGCCTGGTGGAACGCCAATGAAGGTCTCTATCTCGGATCTCACGATCCGAAATTTCAGGACACAGGACACAGCTTGCGTCTCTATCCTGACGGCAACAAGAAATTTACCCGTCTTGAAACCGGTTTCCAGAAATTTCCCCATGTGTTTTACGGTGAGACATGGGTAAACACAGCAAACGTTATTGCTCCTTACACCGGCTCCTGGCACAAGACATCCGACTTCTATAAAGAATGGGCAAAAAGCTGGTGGG
>DAWBVG010000386.1:0-6677 GCA_052279865.1 Muribaculaceae bacterium | reverse complement strand
GGATATAAAGTGCGCTATGTGCGCAATATTACCGATGTCGGTCATCTTGAACATGACGCGGATTCCGGAGAAGACAAGATTGCGAAAAAAGCCCGACTCGAGCAGCTCGAACCGATGGAGGTGGTGCAGCTTTATCTGAACCGCTACCATCACGACATGGAGGCACTCAATGTGCTTCCTCCGAGCATCGAGCCTCATGCGTCAGGCCATATTATCGAGCAGATAGAATATATAAAGAAGATTCTTGATGCCGGTTATGCATATGAGAGTCAGGGATCGGTATATTTCGATGTAGAGAAATATAACCATGATCATAAATACGGCATCCTCTCAGGGCGCAATATAGAGGACCTTCTCAACACCACCCGTTCTCTCGACGGACAGGATGAAAAACGTAATCCTCTTGATTTTGCCCTCTGGAAAAAGGCTTCGCCGGAACATATCATGCACTGGCCCTCTCCCTGGAGCGAAGGTTTCCCCGGCTGGCATCTCGAATGCTCAACCATGGGTGAAAAATATCTTGGTGAAAAATTCGATATCCACGGTGGTGGACTCGATCTTATGTTCCCCCATCACGAATGCGAAATCGCACAAAGTGTGGCGGCTCAGGGACACGAGGCAGTGAATTACTGGATCCACAACAACATGATCACCATCGAGGGGAAGAAGATGGGTAAGTCTTACAACAACTTCATTACCCTCGAACAGTTCTTTGAGGGTTCTCATCCGTTGCTCACACAGCCCTATTCACCGATGGTGATACGCTTCTTCATTCTTCAGGCGCAATACCGCAGCACTGTTGACTTCTCCAACGAAGCCCTACAGGCTGCAGAAAAAGCGCTTCAGAAGATGCTTGACATCTATCGCCGTCTGCAGAATCTGTTACCTGCAGAGAAATCTACGGTAGAAGTTCCCGATTTCATGACCCAGGCATACGAGGCAATGGACGATGACCTGAACACACCTATCGTGATCGCCACACTTTTCGAAGCCGGAAAGATCATCAATTCTGCAACCGATGGCAATGCCAAATTGAATGCGGAAGACCTCTCGAAGCTTCGTCATCTGTTCGACACCATGCTGGTGGATCTTCTCGGCATAAAGACCGGCACAGACGAGACAGGCGCCGACATCAAACCTTTTGAAGGAGCCGTAGATCTCCTTATGGATATTCGCAAAAATGCCAAAGAGCAGAAAGACTGGGCAACCTCCGACCTCATCCGCGACAAACTCTCCGCCCTCGGCTTCAACGTCAAAGACACGAAGCAAGGAGTGGAATGGAGTCTGAAGTAGGCGGCGTTAGGCATTAGGCATTAGGCATTAGGCGTTAGATACCAAATAGGCTTTAGGTTTTTACGACCTAAAGCCTATTTTTTGTAGGCAATTTAACTATAGTGTTACCAAATTTGTAAGGAAAGATACAAAAAAGTCGGCCGCGCTGTGTGGTGCGCGACCGACTTCCCGGATAATTGTTTCTTAGAGTAGTGTTTTTCGGCTTATTGGTAAATTTCTTACTAATCTAAGATTCAATCAAGTGTATTATTCCTGTAGATTATTTGCGTCTCTTGCTGAGAGGAGCATTGCTCTTGTTCAAAGGCACTGCGATGTGTCCTGTCAATGTACCCCATTCATGTTTAACACTTATAGGAACGAGAACATATGCATTCGCTTGAAGAGGAGCACCATTGTTCTGGAATGTAAGGTCTCCAGTTGCTGCATTGAAATTAGCTGACATATTAAGCGATGCCGGAGTCCACTGCTGACCTTTACCGTCTGCGCTGTTACAGATAACAATTTCTTTAACAATCGCATCATTAGGCATTGTGGCATCAGCACCAAACTTAGCTTCATTAACACCATAGTAATGATAATATTTATTAGCTAAAATTTCAGCATCTCCTGAAGGTTGCGCATAGTATTTAACTGCATTGCCATAAGCATCAGTCATTTTGAACTCATCCTTAATATTGATGGTCTGTGCTCGTGAATTATCAACAAATGCATCAGCAATGGTTGTCTCAAGATTAAGAATCTTAACAACATGCAGTTTCATAGAACCAAATACGTATCGGTTAGCAGTATTGCCGTTAATATCATTACTCCAGTTAATAACGATATCTTCACCCTTTCCTGCTGCAAGTTTCTCAGCGGCAGCATTGCCCTTAATAAGCTGGAAGTAGATTGCGTTTACATCATTCTGATTGTCACGGTTAAATGACCAATGATTATAACCAGCAGGAAGAATAAGTTGCTTGCAACCTCCGGGAACCGTAGCATTCTTATAATTAATATCATATTTAGCACATGAAGTCAAACCTGTCGTATAAGGCTTCTCACGTCCTTCAAGAATATTTGTATTATAAGTAGCCTTAACCTTAGACGCGATAGTGTAATCGGTAGGCATCGGAGTCGGATAAACCTTCATCGTATTATTACTATCCCACTTCAAGCCATTAGTCTTACCAAGAGTTACGTTCCCAACCTCTGTTGTAATCACCAATTCAAGATTGATTACGATAGCACGATGTAAATCATCTTTGGGTACGAATTTAATAGATTTCTTGATAACTTTCGTCTTGTTAACTCCTTCTTGCAACTTACCATCTGTATCATAGGTAACCAACTGAGCAGGAGTAAATGTCCAAGTCATAACCGGTAATGCAGCGTCTCTCAATGCACTCATCGGATCTGCTGAAAGTTTGCCACAATCATCATTAGCGGGGGTAATGACAACAGGTTTCTGACCATAAATTTCCACGAAATCATCCTGGCTCATTCCCTTGTCACCGTTTAGCTGCGAGAGCAATTCCTCAAAATCCCTCCAAGTGAAGTTTACATTCGCACCCACACACGGAACACCGGTAGTAGTTAAATTATCCCATTTTACAACCTTGTCAGTCAAATCCTCCTTAACAAACTTCACCTTGAAATAACGCACTTCAATCACATTGTTATTTACCGTATCTTTCAAAGTTGCGCGGATAATCGGCTGTTTACCTATAACCGTCTCTATTCCGGTTTGAGCAGCGGATGTTGGGCGAACCGGAGTAAGAATACTGTTATTCCAACTGCTAAGCTTACAGAACTCTTGCTGGTTTGTACCATTTGAACCAAACGGAAGATTATATTTATCTCCTACCGCAAACTCAATTGCCATTCCAAATTCTTTAAGTTTTGACAACTTGAGTTCCTCAGGTACATTGGAACCTTCGAAATATTTACATCCTTCAACCAACTTGTAAAGATTATAGGGTTGGTCATAAGGAATCTTTTTCGCAACCATGGCATTTTCTGCTGCGCCACTTGCTGTCTGACCTGCTTTTGAACCATATATCTGGGAGCCAGTATATAGATTGGCGCCTGACTCTTTCTCTGAAGCAACAAGAGCTAATGCCGGACGGAAGTATGTTTCAGCAACACGTGAAAATTCAGAATAAACTGACGCTGAAGTTTCACCCTGCGTCTTAAACAGATGTTTTTCAGCAATAGGCACTTTAAGCGAAACAGTGTTGATCGTGTTTGCCTTATCCGGGTTAAGACTTTCAGTATTGGATTTACCCAACTTAACAGTCATGATTCCATTCGCTCCGAAGCTGACAGTTTGAACATTTACTATGTCATTGAGCACATCTTCAGCACGCGTAGTAGCCTGACGACTCACATATGCCATATTATTTACATCAACATCACTCGCGGTAATAGTAGCCGGATTCAAACGATATTGTGCTTCAGTGCTGTTATCGGAAACTATAAAATGATTCTTGCCTGTCGTCACATCTACCCAATCCAGACCATCCTGTTTCTTCTTTGTATATTCAGCAGACTCAAAATCAATCGTTGGAATACCATCAACGTATGCGTTAGGTATCAGCGTGACTGATGTAAGACGCTGCATCAGGACACCGGCTATTGTATTGACACTATTACCGATCTCTTTAGATATTTCTGCGGATATGCCTTTCAGTTCTTCCTGAATCTTTTCGATTGCGGTAGTATTGGAAGAAACCTGATCTTTAAGACCATTAAGCTCTTTAATGGTATTCTCGATTTTCGAGATCTTACCATTGATTCCATCGATGGTGCCACCTACTTTCGTAAGCTCAGCTTTGAAATTTTCAAGAGCTGTAACCTGATTTTGCAGAGCCTCAATCAATTTTGCTTGATTAGCAATCGTTTTAGCCTGATCACCAAGCTGCTTGTTGATATCGGTAAGGTCAATGTTCTGAAGACCCAATTCGATACCATCAATTCTTCCGGCAAGTTTTGCAACTTCTGCGGCGTCTGCTTTACCGTTGATAAGAGGCTCAAGCTGTTTGATCACCTCAGCAATAGCCTCAGCTTTTGCATTAGCGGCAGCTTTCTTTGCCAACTCAGCCTCTGCTACAGCTTTCTTTGCTTCGGCAGCCGCAGCATCTCCGCTCTGAGCAGCCTTTGCTGCATCAGCCAAAGCCTGTTTGGCAGCAGCATCAGCCTGTTTGGCAGCATCCTCATTGGCTTTCAGCGCCTCCTGAAGAGTGCCGAGCTGTTTGCTCAAGTCAGCCGTCGTGTTGTTAAGGTTAGTGATGTCGTCATCATGATCGGAGCAGCTCACCAGCGTTGTGCTGGCTGCACCTCCAAGCAAGAGTGAGCAAACCATCAAACTCACAAATTTTTTGTTCATACTAAATTAATTTATGTTAAACAATTGGTTTATTTGCACTTCGGAATCTGTTAATCAGAAAGTTAAATGATACTACCATAAGCGTTTGGCGTTCTGATTCCATAAAGTTTTACAAAGTTATTATTGGAGTGTAAAATTTTTGAAAAATATATGTAATACATTGCAATACAGAGTGTAATATATATATTTACACTTATCTGTAAATATCTGATAATCAATTTTATGATTTTTTATCATCATTGCTTTGCCGAGTATTGCCGCTATCATCGAATTCGTTTGCAAGATCAATAAAGAAGTTATGGTTAAGGATTGTGGATATGCGCCACAAGAGTTCGGTGTCTATTGTGCGACGACTGAATATATCATATACGTTTACGCGATGGCAATTAAGTTGCCTCGCGAACCATGTTACGGTATGGTCTTTCGGTTCTTTGCTCAGATAAGTCTGTATGAGCCTACCAAGATGCATCGCTGTCAAGATATCGGGATGTCTGTTCCAAATGACATTCCATATATTAATAAATATAAGCGTGGAACAGTTTCACAGCTTATCGCTACTTAGGCATCGCCAAACGCCTTGCAAAGGATAAGCCGGACCACTCCCACGCTTATATCGCTATCAAGGATACAGACCGGAAGGTCATGTACTGATACACGACAGCATGAGCGTCTCCCAACTTTGTCACTTTGCTTTGAGATTTGGCGATTTCAAGTAGCTGACAAAAGCTTAGAACGCTTAATAATATGTCTCGATAAGATATGCACGCAGCAATTATATGCCACCGTGCGATATTCCTATCGAATGCAAAGTTAAATGTTTTTTCTAAAAAATAAAAATGTGGGAGTGGTTTTACCGCAAGTTGCTCCATGCCGGAAGCATCATCAATCAATGCGTATCATGGTGCATTACTCAAATTTAGTTACTTGTCGTAGGTTTTATGCGGTTGAGCGCATCTTTCAATAAAATAACCTCTTGTTTTTCCCTATTTTTGAGTATTGTGCTACAAAACATATCAAACTAACTTTGCATCCGTAATCTAAATAACGTAAACGTGCATAAATCAAAGAGAAAAATAACCTGGAAAAAATTCCATAAATGGGTAGGACTGGTCTTCACCGTGTTTCTACTCCTGTTTTGCTTTTCAGGAATAATTCTCAACCATCGCGAAGCGGTGTCGGGCATAAACGTGAGCCGGAACATCCTCCCGCCGTCATATCGTATATCCGATTACAACAATGGCATCATAAGAGGCACTGTTCCTCTATCCGACAGCACCCTGATCGCATATGGTGCCACAGGAGCATGGTTGTCTGACCGAGACGGTAAGAATATCATAGATTTCAATTCCGGATTTCCCCAAGGGGCTGATATCAGAAATATACGCCGCATTGTACGCACAAAAGATGGGAATATCTGGTGTGCCGCTCAATACGATCTATACACCCTACAAAAGGGGAAATGGTCGAAAGTTACATTACCCGGAAACCAAGAGCGACTTTCCGACATAACCCTTTCCCCCGACAGCAGCCGAATCGTAGTGCTAACACGCAGCGCAGCGTATGTTGAGAATGAAAAAGGGGATTTAACACTCACATATCTCCCCGCCCCCCTGGATTATTCCAATAAGGTATCTTTATTCAAGACAATCTGGAATCTTCACAGCGGAGAATTATTCGGACTTACAGGTCGCATTGTGGTCGACATTATTGCAATCATAATCATATTTCTCTGTATCTCCGGAATCCTGCTGTTCATCTTTCCACATTCATTGCGTAGGCTGGCACGCTCATCGTCGGTTAAAGCAAGAGAAAGGGTAAAACGTGAATCCAGATCTTTAAAATGGAATTTTAAATGGCATAACCGCATCGGATATCTGACCATAATCTTCACGATTATCATTGCATTCACAGGAATGTGTCTCCGACCGCCCTTGATGATTCCATTCGTCATGACGAAGACCTCCCCTATTCCGGGAAGTTCTCTTGATAATGCCAACCCTTGGCACGACAAACTGCG
>DAWBVG010000385.1:0-2587 GCA_052279865.1 Muribaculaceae bacterium | reverse complement strand
TTGTGTCATTCCTTTGCTGTTGTTGCTCTCAACTTCTGCCTATATTAAAAAAAGCGTAATTTATCCTTTGTTTGTTCTGCTGTTCAAAGAAACAGCAGCCACGACCGGAGGCACAAGGAAATCCCAAGCCTATTAAGCACTTATAAAATAGTGCTTAATAGGCTTGGGATTATAACTAATTACCCTCTTCGAAGGTTGAAGGATCAGATGTTTCGAATGATACTCTTCTAATTATACTCTTCCTATATCAAGAAGATCTAATTATAAAGATCTAATTATATTGAAGAGAGATAACGTCTAAAGCTAACGCTAAAGCCTAAAGCCTTTCTCTTAGAGCAGGGCGGCAGAACGGCGGATGAACTCGGAGAGGGCTTCGCCTTTCAGCAGACCGCTTTGCAGGAGGGCAAGGTCGATGATTTGTTTCACGTTTGCTACTCCGGCTGCATACTCTTTGATGATGGTTTCCTCTTTCTCGCGGTCTTTGCTAACTTCTGCCTCAAGATCAGATACCTGTTTGTTGATAGCATCTTTGTCGGCATCTTTCTCTTCAAGTTTTTTGCGAAGATCGGAGATCTGAGTGTTGAAGGATTCTATTTCGTCGCGGATGGGTTTGACAACGCTCTCCACACTGTCTTCTGCACCTTTCAGAATGCGTTTTACGGCAGGTTGCTCGGTGTTGATAACCAATGAATACATGTCAGGCATCTGACCATAGAAATTCATGCCCGGCTGCATTGCTGCCATATCCTTCATACGACGCATCATCTCGTTTTGAGTGATCACTGCTGGAGCGTCATTCTCAGAGAGTGCGTTGTATTCAACAATGAAGTTGGTGTCTTTCACTTCCGGCATCTGCGTGCGGAAAATACTTGTCAGCATATCTGCCTGAAGCGGAGTGAGATCAGCTTTTTTCTCATTGTCTTTCTGGATGAGACGTTCGGGTGTGTCGGAATCTACACGAACAAAGCGAGTCTTCTCCAATTTGCTCTCGAGCATACCCACAACGTGCTGGTCGAGCTGTCCGTTAAGCAAAAGCACGTTGTATCCTTTCTCTTCAGCTCCACGGATGTAGGCATACTGCGCTGTCTTGTCGGATGCATAGATGTAAATCACCATACCTTCCTTGTCGGTCTGGTTGGCTTCTACAAGTTTGCGATATTCTTCAAGAGTGTAATAGTTGTCATTTACATCCTTGAGGAGGAAGAATTTCTTTGCCGATTCGAAGAATTTCTCATCTGTCAGCATACCGTATTTGATGAATACCTCGATATCATCCCATTTCTTCTCAAACTCCTTGCGGTCGTCTTTAAACATCTTGTCGAGTTTCTCGGCAACTTTCTTGGAGATGTAAGAAGAGATCTTCTTCACCTGCTGGTCTGCCTGCAGATAACTGCGGCTGACGTTCAGAGGGATATCGGGAGAATCGATGACACCCTGCATGAGCATCATGAATTCAGGAACCACACCCTCCACCTGATCGGTAACATACACCTGATTGCAATAGAGTTGAATACGGTTACGCTGAATGTCTATGTTGTTCTTGATCTTCGGGAAATAAAGGATACCAGTGAGGGTAAAAGGATAGTCAACGTTCAGATGAATCCAGAACATTGGATCTTCCTCGCCCGGACGAAGCTCATGATAGAACTTAAGATAATCCTCATCCGTGAGCTCGGAGGGTTTCTTTGTCCAGAGAGGTTCGGTGGCGTTGATTACGCGATCTTTATCGGTATCAACATATTTGCCGTCTTTCCATTCCTGTTCCTTGCCACTGATGACCGGCACGGGAAGGAAGCGGCAATACTTTTTAAGAAGGGTGTCGATGCGAGCCTGCTCAAGGAATTCCTTGTTGTCATCGTCTATATAGAGGATGACATCTGTGCCTCGTTCAGCTTTTTCGATTTCCTTCATTTCGTATTCAGGACTGCCATCGCAGCTCCATTCCACAGCCTTGGCTCCCTCTTTGTAGGAAAGTGAACGGATCTCCACTTTTTTCGAAACCATGAAGGCTGAATAGAAACCGAGTCCGAAATGACCGATGATGGAGTTGGCAGTATCTTTATATTTCTCAAGGAATTCTTCGGCGCCGGAGAATGCAATCTGGTTGATGTATTTGTCAACATCCTCGGCATCCATGCCGATACCGTGATCGGAAACAGTAAGAGTGCCTTTCTCTTTGTCAACGGTTACTTTGACGTTCATCTCGCCAAGCTCGCCTTTGAACTCGCCGAAAGAGGAGAGGGTCTTGAGTTTTTGTGTTGCGTCGATTGCGTTTGATACGAGCTCACGCAGAAAGATTTCGTGGTCGCTGTATAAGAACTTTTTGATAACGGGGAAAATATTTTCAGTTGTAACCCCGATTTTACCTGTTGCCATTTTTCTGGGTTATTTAATTTAAAATTTGCATGATTTATAAATTGCAGAGCATAGACGCGATGTCTTCAGCCCGCATATTTTATTCAAACAAATATCGTGCCATTTCAATTATAACAATCTTTCCCGGGATAAAAGTTTACTAAATAGGCTATAATAAACGACCTCAAGGACAATCGGTGGGGCGCCAAAAGTGCCTTCACTCAACCGGCTT
>DAWBVG010000384.1:0-12140 GCA_052279865.1 Muribaculaceae bacterium | reverse complement strand
CAGTGTGTAAACCTTCGCACGAGTGCTCTGCACCATATATATCCCAGCCTTGTCATCATCGTTTACAAGCGCGAAAGCATCAGCCGGGAGCATATCGAAGAACATTTTCTTAGCATTCATGTAGTTTTCGACAGTGCCGTGATAGTCGAGATGATCCCTGGTTAGATTGGAGAAAATTGCCCCTGCGAATTTAAGACCGGCAATTCTGTGCTGATGAGCGGCATGAGAAGAGACTTCCATGAAAGCATAGTCGCATCCGGCGTCTACCATTTCCGCAAGCAGCTCGTTGAGCGTCAAAGGATCGGGAGTTGTGTGAGTGGTGGGCACCGCGCGGTCTTGAATATAATTGCATACCGTGGAGATAAGTCCTGCCTTGTAGCCTTCAAATTTAGCCATTTCATAAAGAAGCGTGGCGGTGGTGGTTTTTCCGTTTGTTCCGGTGACACCCACAAGTTTCAGTTTTGAAGAGGGATGTCCATACCAGTTGGAGGCAAGTCTTCCCAACGCTTCGGCAGAGTCTGCGACGCGAATATATGTGATGCCCTTCTCAAGGGTTGCAGGCAACTGTTCGCAGACAATGGCACCCACATGCGTGCTTGCCACAACGGGGATATATTTATGACCATCGGTAGTGACGCCACGCACTGCGACAAACATACCGTCTTTGACAGCTTTTCTTGAATCGCTCTGGAGATCTATGATATTCTTGTCGATATCACCGATTACTTCGAGAGTGTTGATTCCTTCGAGAAGGTGAGATAACTTTACTGACATATTTATTAGGTTTTAGGTTTTAGGCTTTAGGCTTTAGACCTTGACCGTCAACCTGATTTTTTTATAAGGTTTTAGGTTTTAGGCTTTAGACCTTAACCATCAACCAAATTTTTTTCTATTAGTTTTTAGGTTCTTAGGTATTAGACTTTAGATTGATAGGCGAAGCTTCTAACGCCTAAAACCTAAAGCCTAAAGCCTAAACTATATCCTGAGGTGAAGTGTGATTGTCTGGTCGGGCTTTGTTCGTGTGCCGGCGGGAATCGACTGTGCCACAACATATCCGGAGCCGGAGAGTTTCACATTTATTCCTCGTTCCTCAAGAAGTTTCACGGCAGAAGGTGCGTCATACCCCTTGACATCAGGCACAATGCCGTGGGTATGGTCTTTTGCGGTTTTATAATGTTTCATGCCCTTTGCACCGATAGATGATGCAAGCATCTGATTGTCACATTTCTCAGATCCGACAATGATCGGTTTGGAACCTTTGTTGTCAGATGCATAATATGAAGAATTATTCAGTTTGCCACGGGAATACATCTTCACTGCCATATTCTTGACTACCTGACCGGAGGTGCGGTTGGCTGAAGTTCCGCTCGGTCCGAGCACCAGTGCGATGCAACTGTATTGAGGATTCTCATAGGGGAAAAAACCGGCAAAAGCATAACGACGCTTGGCTGTGTTGTAGACACCCTTCTCCACCGGATAAGCTGTACCTGTTTTCCCTACAACCTTTACGCGGTCATCACGCACGGCGCGGGCAGTGCCGTGTTCGCCCCAGACCACCTCGGCAATACATTCCCTCACTTTTCTTGCTGTTTCTTCGGAGCATATGCGGTCGCGGATATAGCGTATCGGAATAATGGAGTCGACACCATTCTCATTGATAAGTCCTTTCATGAGGTGCGGCCGCACGAATTTTCCTCCGTTCGCTATGGCATTGTAAACAGCAAGAGTGAAAAGAGGGGGAAGCTCCGTGTTGTAGCCGTAAGCCTGACGGGCAAGGTCGAGATGGCGCGCAGTCATCGTGATGTTGTTGCCTCGGGAATCCTTCGGTAGAAGTTTGCGGATGCGAGGTGTGCATTCGCCGGCGATTCCGGATTGGATAGGTTCGAAAAATCCCAGTTCTTCGAGACGGTCATGGAATTTTGCCGGATCTTTCTCATATCCGCGGAATATAACACGTGCGATGCCCGGATTGGAAGACTGTTCGATAACTTGTTTCATTGTCTTCATGCCGGATCCATGAGGGTCGCTCGTGCGCTGGAAAGGAGCGCAACTGACCATGTCGTTTACTGATTTTACGAGACCGTCTTCGAAAGCAATCATCAGCGATATCGGTTTCATTACGGAACCGGGTTCGAAAGGCAGCACAGCACGGTTGAGGGCTTCTCCGTAAGTGCCGTCCTCAAGAAGCTCTATATTTGAGATAGCCTTGATTTCGCCTGTCTTTACTTCCATAAGGATCGCTGTGCCCCATTCCGCTTTTGATTCGGCACAGATATTGTGGAGCTCTTCCTCCAGAAGGTCTTGAAGATCAATATCGATGGTGGTGCGTATGTCATAACCACGTTGAGCCGGCACGGAAACCCAGTTGGTGATTCCATGAGTCAGTGCCACCTTTTTTGCCAGTCCGGGTTTTCCATAGAGAAGACTGTCAAGGTCTTTTTCCAGTCCTGAGTATCCATGGATTTGGCGCGTTGTGGAGTTTTCATTTACTCTCCCGATGCTCCGGTAAGCCATGCGTCCGTACGGATACATGCGGATGTTGCGCTCCTCCTTGTAGACGGGATTGCGAAATCCTTTCCCCTTGAAATCTTTCATAAAGGGAAATCCTTTGATTCTCTGGAAATCCTCCAGTGTTTTGTTTCTTGCGAGTCGCAGAGCGCGTGGGCGTTTATCTGGATCCTTCTCAAGTTCGCGGCGTAGGCGCGTGTGCCAGGAATATTTGGCGAAAGTGTCGGGATGTGCGTGAAGATCCTTTCTGCGCGGATAATAAACGTCAAGAGAATCGGCAAGAGAATCTATCTTTTCCCATGGAATGGCGCGAAGAGATTTTACCTTATTGTGGCGCAAATCAATCTTTATATCGTAAACTTTTAGATTACAAGCCAGAATGTTTCCGTTGTCAGCAAGTATGTTGCCACGTTCCGGACGAATCGTATCCATCCGTGAAAGCTCTCTGCGGGCGCGTTCATTCCAGTCTTTTGCCTCAATCACGGTGGCGTCGAAAAGTTTGATCATAACAGCCACTCCAAAGATGATGAAAAAGAGACATATCAGCCCATAGCGGAAAAGTATATGCTTTTTGTTGTTTTGCTTAAGCTTATTGTTCTTTGGTGCCATCGTCTGTCAGTTCGTAAGGGGGTTGTTCTTGAAATTCGAGATTGAGATTTTTTTCTCTGACCATTTTTACCATTTCCGATTCACGGATCAGAGACATGTAAAGTGATTTTTCATGGAGTTTATGACTCTCAGCCCGTTGAAGTTCAACTGTGAGTTGCTTTATTTCCCCCATTTTAGTCTTAGTCTTGTAGCGGAGTCCTATAAGTGCGATTATGGCAACGACAAAAAGCAGCATAATCCAGGCGTTTGCCTTGAAGAACTCAATTGACAGGGAGCGTCCGTAACGAAGCTCACTTAGCCATCCTGTTCCGGATTTTTTTGTCTTTTGTTTGGTTGCCATTGCTGTTTTAGTTTCAGTTTTCAGTTCCTAATCTTTATCAGTGATTAATTCAGCGATACGAAGTTTCGCAGAGCGGGAGCGGGGATTCCGTTCTATCTCTTCCTCGGATGGTACGATGGGAGAACGGGTAATCAGTTTCCATGGAGAGGATGTTCTGCCGAAAAAGTCTTTCTCCTCTTTCCCCTCGATGTTTCCGGTCTTCATGAAATTCTTTACGATCCGGTCTTCGATTGAATGATATGTTATCACTGCAAGTCTGCCACCCTCACGCAGCACCTTAGGGGTGGCGCAGAGGAAGCGCTTCAAAGCCCCCATCTCTCCGTTCACTTCAATGCGAAAAGCCTGAAATACCTGTGCGAGGTCTTTTTTTTCAGCTTTGGGATTGATGGCAGGTCTGACGGCGTCAGCGAGACGGAAAGTTGTATTTACGGGGTTCGCGGATCTCGCCTTTATGATGGCTTCCGCCACGGCTCTTGGACGCTTCAGATCTGTGAACATTCTGAAAAGCGATTCAAGCTGTTCGCTGCTGTAGGATTCTGCAATCATGGCAGCGGTTGTGTGGGCGTTCCGGTTCATGCGCATGTCAAGGGGGGCGTCAGATCGGAATGAGAATCCTCTCTCTGCGTCATCGAAATGATGGAAAGAAACACCGAGGTCGGCAAGAATGCCATCGAGGCGTTCCACGCCGTAATAGCGCATGAAGTTTGTGATGTATCGGAAATTGGAATGTACAAATGTAAATCGAGGATCTTCCGGACTATTTTTCAAGGCATCCGGATCGCGGTCGAATCCATACAGATGACCCTCCTTGCCGAGTTTTTCGAGAATGGCGCGTGAGTGCCCTCCTCCTCCGAATGTGACATCGGCGTAGGTGTCGTCAGGCTTGATATCCAATCCATTGATTGAATCTTCAAGTAGGGCGGGAATATGATAAATCTCAGTGGCCATCTTGATAAAAGTCGCTATTGTTTAAATGAGATGTAAAGTTAGTTATTTTTTGTAAATTTTTGAAGTGAAAATTACAAATTGTAGATAAATTTTTTTGGAAGTGTCGTAGCTGTCGATGGTAGAGGGAATGTCTCGTTTTTCAATACACGTAGAATGAAGCCGGGGTGGTGTCTGCTTCTGCTGCTTTCTCTATGAATTTGCGCACAAGGCATTTCAGTTCAAGCATCAGGTTGACGCACTTTTCCTCCATCACGGATGCTGTGATTTCTTCCCCTTTATTGACTTTGAAGGTGGCTCCTCCGAAGCGCATCTCCGGATGTTTGAAGTTCCCTATAATGTTTATTCCGAACGGGAAAGGAACAGGCGATTTGTCGATTCCGAGATGATAATACATGTCGCCGTTGAAATTGTTGAGCCCTCCGAATTGCAGCCGATAGCGGTCGAAGCTGATTTCGAATGGATACAGTTCCATAAGGTTGTCGTGGACAGACGCATGAATATTCATGTCTGAAAGTCGGATATCTTCGGAGTTGGGTATCAGCATCATTTTCGTGATGCGGCGAATAAAGGAATCCTGATGGAGAAGAAGATGATCTCCGTGCACATACACATCCGCCCATATCGAGGGCATGTTCAGATACATGTTCGGGAAAAGGAGGAGTTTTGCTTCTGCCATTGCAGAGAGGTTTCCCTTAAGGTTTCTCATTTGCGGCATCATCAGCAACAATGTGTGGAATTTGCTGAAAAAGTTTACGAGATTGACATCAGCAATGCTTCCCTGAAGGTTCATCCCCATACGCTGGATATCGGATGTGTCATATTCGAAATTCAATTTCAATGCTCCGAAACTTGAAGCAATTCCAAGATCTTTGATCTTGAATTTTCCATCGCGCATGGATATGCCGGTGGAGAGATCATGGAGATAAAGGTCTGTATATTCTGTCATCATCGCTGAAGCCTTTATGTCGGCAATGATATTTCTTGGAACGAGTAAAGACACGGTGTCGGAAGATGTGAGTGTGTCGGGAATGACCGTGAGTACAGACGCATTGGGACCGTGTGTGAGTTTGAGCCCGTGGTTGTATGCCCCGCAGAGTTGATTTATGCGTACCGTGTCTATCGCCACGTCAAGTGCAACCTGCAGCGGAGCCACAGAACGGGAAGTGAGGAATTGCCGCAGATTGGAAACTTTCCCTTTTGCCTTGAGCCTTGTGTCTTGAGAGTTGAAATGGAGATTATTAAGTTTCACGGAGTCGAAGGAAGCCTCTATATCGAGGTCTCCGAAGCCGTTACGTAAGGGTAGCGCGGGGGTGAGAAGCGTGCCGCTTTTTACTTTCAGCGATATGTATGACTTCCATTTTCCGATAATGTCTATTGCTTTCCGAGGTAGGTTTACCGAAAGATATTCGGCGGAATGGTCAATGAAATTCATGCTGTTGCTGTCGGCTGTCCATTTCTCCGGTTTTGCATACTTGCGAGATATAATGCTTTTTTGCATTTCAGATGCGGAAAGCCTTGAAGACAAATCATTCATTGTCATTCTCGTTTTTCCATTAACGGCATTTATCGAGTCTCCGGTGATGTTTGCCGTAAATCGATTTAACACCGCTTTCCCGGGTCGTGTCACAGCCTGACCGTCAATCAACATGTTTCTCATCGATATCTTTACGGTGTCACGTCTGTTGGCGATATCAACAGCAGTGGTTTTTATATCAAGATCGAATGGCATTAGTGCTGATATTTCCGACAGTCGTGCAGGATGGTCTTCTTTCATCTTACTTGAGAAATCGAGTCCGGAAATATTTATGTCATAACCTTTTGCCATAACATTGATCCTATCGGCATTCGCCTTCATGTCGAAGATGCCGTTGGCAATGGTTTTGTCGGAAATATCCGAGGCTTTTCCTCCGAAATTCATATTCAACTCCTTACCGGACGCTGCAATTCCCAGATTGGGGAATCTCATCTTGTAATTGTGGAAAGATATGTCGCCGTTGAGGATTATATTTTCAAGCGTGCTGCGTTTGATATCGGATAACTTGAAATCAAGAATGATATCCGTATTCATTGTTCCTGCAAGCGCATACGACTTTAAAGGGGTGATGATTTTCCCCGTTAATCCAGCATCGGTCGAACCCTGCATTGCAACCCGTATTCCCGGGTCTGCAAGAATGTTTGATATATTTGCCCTAAACTCCACGTTCGTGCCCTCTCCATTAATGTCGAATGGCAGAATTTTTGCGTAAGATGAGTTGGGATGCGTCCCGTCTATAGCCACCTCCCCATTTATGTCGGAATGCCTGAGCATATAGGTTTTACTCCGTTCATCGGTGTATTCAATATTCCCTTGGGGAATATTGAAATCAATCGTTACGGAGGGTATACGGGATGAAGATAAGTCATAGGGTGATGTCAGTTTTGCCGATGCATTCATAAGGATATCAGCATGCAAAGACTCGGGCACTGATGCCTTCACCCCTTTGAAATAGTCGAGCAAGCCTAAGGGGCTGAAATCGTTAAGTCGGTATGAGAGCCGATTTAGCCGGAGCGCTTTTTCGGCTTGGAATTCCAGATTTATCTTCCCTTTTGTGTTCCCAAGGTCTGTATTGAAATCTGCAAGAGAGATGCGTAACGGGTTGAATGCAAGGTTTGCCTGTCCCGAAAGATCGAAAGGAAAATCCTTCAGAACATTAACTTTATTAACTACAGCATCGGCATCTCCCTTTATGGCAACGGTATATGTGTCTGACGATGTTTTGCTTCGTGTCAGAGACATATGTGACAGATCCACACACGCCTCTGTGTTGGCAGGAAGGCTGTATATCCTGATATTGCGCGGATTTGAGAGTGTTAGTTGTCGGATAGTGAAATATGGTATCTTATCAAGCTTTTTTTTATGTTTCAGGATATTGAAGTTTGACACAGAATCTGAAACAGTAACTAAATTCAGTTCAAGATTTTCAACTTTTAAATCGTTGATATCAATTGATTTCGTCAGGAGTTTCACAATATTGATACTGCCGTGAATATTGTGGGCAGAGGTGAGAAATGACGCATCCGGCGGCAACTCTGCAAGCTTATCCGTGGAAACATTGTCAAGAGACCGGCTTACGATCCGCAGAGAATCCAAATCAAGGCACGCATAGGGAAATGTTGACCATATTGACAGACGTGCGTTATATGCTGTTATGTCCGCATCGAGGTTTTTGCTCGCTTCGGTGTTTATGATTTTTGTGAGACGGTCCGGTGTCAGCCAAAGTGAGGTTCCGATTATGGTAAAAATGATGAGAAGCAAAATCCCTGCCAGAATGCTTACAAGGATAATGCCCGTTTTTGCCAGAAGAGAGCGGTCGCGGAAGTGCTTTCGCGACATTGATGCAATATTACGATCAGGTTCTGACATAGTTAGAGCGGATTTGCCATTATAACAAATCCGCTCAAACTATGGTTTATTTTTTACGTGCGCGTGGTTTCTTTGCAGGAGCAGCGTCTTGCTTTTCCATCAGTTCCTTAATCTCGTCAAGGGTTAGCGTGGTGGGATCGGTGCCTTTGGGAATTTTGTAATTCACGGCTTTCTTTGCTCCTTCCTTCTTATATGCCACGTATGGACCGAATCTGCCGTTGAGCACTTCAAGACCCGGCATTTCGGGAAAGTCCTTTATAAGTCTGTTTGCTTCCGCTTCTTTCTTGGCTTCTATAAGCTCCTTTGCTTCTTCAAGCGTGATGGTCTGGGGCGCCATATCCTTGGGTATGGAAACAAACATCTTTTCATAATGAATATAAGGACCGAATCTGCCTATTGCGGCTGTCACGTCTTTGCCATCGATTGCACCCACTTTGCGAGGAAGCTCAAAGAGCTTAAGTGCCTCTTCAAGCGTTATGTCCTGGATGCTTTGTCCTTCAAGAAGGCTTGCAAACAAGGGTTTGTCTTCATCAGCCGCATCACCGATCTGCACAACCGGTCCAAATCTGCCAATCTTTACAGACACGGGTTTTCCGGATTTGGGATCAACGCCGAGCACCCGTTCTCCGACCTTATGCTCCAGGCGCATGGAGTCCACTTTCTCTATGGAGGGATGAAATGTGGTGTAGAAATCCGACATCTCATTTTTCCAGCCTAACTTACCTTCGGCTATGTCATCGAATTTCTCTTCCACGCGTGCAGTGAAATTATAATCGAGGATATCGGGGAAATACTGAGTGAGGAATTCATTTACGACCATACCCACATCCGTTGGTACGAGTCTTCCTTTTTCGCTTCCCGTATTTTCAGAAAGAGTGGTTTTTGTGATCTTGCCCTTCGAGAGGGTGAGGACATCATAATTTCTTGGTGTGCCCTCTTTTTCGCCGTGACGGATATAATCTCGACTCTGAATGGTAGAGATTGTGGGGGCATATGTTGATGGGCGTCCGATTCCGAGATCTTCCATCTTCTTTACCAGGGATGCCTCTGTATATCTTGCCGGAGGTAAGGTGAAACGCTGTGTCGCTGTTATTTCGTCTGCCTTAAGTTCTTCCCCTTCCTCCAGATGAGGGAGACGGGTGAAGGATGAAGAGTCCGCGTCAATCTGCCACGCCTTCATGAAACCTTCGAATTTCACGACCTCACCCTCAGCTTTGAATTCCTCTTGACTTCCACTGACTGCTATGTCGACGTTTGTCTTCTCAAGCATAGCATCGCTCATCTGCGAGGCGATTGCGCGTTTGCGAATAAGGTCGTAGAGTCGTTGCTCCTGGGCGGAGCCGGGGATGGTTTCGTTGGAAATATATGTTGGTCTGATTGCCTCGTGGGCTTCCTGAGCGCCTTTTGAGTTGGTGTGGTAGTGGCGCACTTTCACGTAATCCTCGCCATATTCCGATGCAATTGCTGTCGAAATGTCGCGAATTGCAAGTTCGGAGAGATTGGTGGAGTCGGTACGCATGTATGTGATGCGTCCGTCTTCATAGAGTTTCTGGGCTATGCGCATCGTGGTGTTCACTGAGAAACCAAGTCGCTT
The DNA here is from genome assembly GCA_052279865.1 of Muribaculaceae bacterium. Classification (GTDB taxonomy): domain Bacteria; phylum Bacteroidota; class Bacteroidia; order Bacteroidales; family Muribaculaceae; genus Lepagella. The sequence goes on along the minus strand of DAWBVG010000384.1, from coordinate 2,738 downwards.
GCCCGCTTCTTGCTGAAGAGTAGAGGTGGTGAAGGGAGGCGCCGGTGAACGTTTCACCGGTTTTACGCTCAGTTCAGAGATTGAGAATTCTGCATTTGCGCAGCTCTGTAGAAATGAGCGCGCATCATCCTCCGAATTCATGCGGCGTTTGAGCTCCGCTTTGAAGCTATTTCCTTCCGGACTTGCGAATAAGGCATTTATGCGGAAGAACGGTTCCGGAGAGAAAGCTTCAACCTCTTTCTCTCTCTCGCAGATTAATCTTACGGCTACACTCTGCACTCGACCTGCCGAGAGAGCGGGCTTGATTTTCTTCCAGAGTATCGGACTGAGTTCGAATCCGACGATACGGTCGAGCACACGGCGCGCCTGCTGGGCGTTGACCCGGTCAATGTCGATAGAGCGTGGATTCTCGATCGCATGCAGGATAGCCGGCTTTGTGATCTCGTGAAAAACGATGCGTCGCGTGTTTTCCGGCTTAAGTCCAAGCACTTCGTAAAGATGCCAGGCAATAGCTTCTCCCTCGCGGTCTTCATCGGAAGCGAGCCATATGGTATCAGCTTGTTTGGCAGCGGTTTTAAGTTGCTTTACGAGCTCCTTCTTTTCCGCCGGTATTTCATAAAGCGGAGAGAAATCAGAGTCTACTTCCACGCTCATGCCCTTTTTCTTAAGGTCACGGATGTGTCCGTAGCTCGACATCACCTTGAAGTCTTTGCCCAAAAATTTTTCTATCGTCTTCGCTTTTGCCGGAGACTCGACTATCACAAGATTTTTCATTTCGTCAGTTTTTCAGTATAACAACCGTAGAAGAGAAGTTATCATTTATAAGGGTTGTCTTTGCGCGCCTGGAGGGTGTTGATCATAAGCGAGCAGATGGTCATGGGACCTACACCTCCCGGCACCGGAGTGATGAATTCACATTTTTCCGCCACATTCTCAAAGTCTACATCACCGCGGAGTCTCCACCCGCTTTTTCTTGTTGCGTCGGTAACTCGGGTTGTGCCAACATCGATGATCGTTGCTCCCGGCTTAACCATATCTGCGGTGACGAATCCCGGCTGTCCGAGGGCGGCGACTATGATGTCGGCATTGCGGCAGATCTCCTTGATGTTTGGGGTTGCGGAGTGACATACGGTCACTGTGCAGTTGCCCGGATTGGCTTTTTGCATGAGGAGTGTTGCCATAGGCTTTCCAACAATGTTGCTGCGGCCAAGCACTACCGCATGTTTCCCTTTGGTCTCGACTCCATATCTCTTGAGGAGCTGCATGATACCTGCGGGAGTGGCAGATACGAATCCGGGCAGACCGATTGACATTCTGCCTACGTTGATGGGGTGGAATCCGTCAACATCCTTTGCCGGATCTATTGCGCGGATTATATTCTGCTCGTTGATATGACGGGGGAGAGGAAGCTGCACGATGAATCCGTCAACGGTCTCGTCTTCGTTGAGGCGCTTGATTTCTTTAAGAAGCGTCTCTTCCGTCACGTCATCTTCAAATCGGATCAGACTGCTTGTGAATCCACATTCTCCACAAGCCTTAACTTTATTTGCTACATAGGTTTCAGAACCGCCGTCATGGCCTACGAGAATAGCTGCAAGGTGTGGTGCTCGTTCCCCTTGCGCAGTCATGGCTGCAACTTCCGCTGCAATTTCCTGTTTGATTTCTGCTGCTGTCTTTTTTCCGTCGATGAGTGTCATTGGCTAATATTTTTTTACGAGATTGTTGTTATCCTATATATTGAGATTGTTGTTATCTATATATAGGAGTGCAGGTTTTGAAATTGCAAAATTAATAAAAAATCGGCAAATCAAAATTTATAATATGAAAAAGAGATTTTTACTGATATTATCATTAATAGTTTTTTTAGGCTTTTCTTCGATCGAGGCTTCTGAGATTCCACAGGATTCAAATCTTCGGCTTCCGCCTCAGCACAGTAAAAGAGATACGCGGGCTGCTAAAGGAGATGCAAGGAGCGCTAAGAGAGATACGTGGGCTGCTAAAGGAGATGCAAGGAGCGCTCAGAATGCAGGAGCAGCGGGGAGAGAGGGCACACTAAACGAGGAGTTGCCGGCAACCTATTGCGGATCAATGATGCCTTATGATTTTTCGGAGTGTGATAGCGATGTCGCATGGGGCGATTCATTGAAACCGATATATCTGAGCTATACGGCTCGACATGGAGCCAGATTTCTTTCCTCTCCGAAAAAGATAGAGGAGATCTCCAATGCCCTTGAGAAGGCGGAAGCAGAAGATGCATTGACTTCGGATGGTGAGCGTTTCCTTTCGATGATGCGTGAAATTTCATCAAATACTGCCGGGAGATGGGGGCTTCTGTCGGATGTCGGTATTGCTGAGGAGGAAAAACTAGGCGCCGATATGGCTGCTATGCTTCCTAAGCTTTTCCGAAAGGGAAAAATGGAATCAAAGTCAACTTATGTGCCACGGGTGATAATGACAATGTATCAGTTCCTGCATTCTTTGGAGATTCCGAACACACGACTGCAGTTGTATACAACTTCCGGTAGGCAGAATGATACGTTGCTGCGTTGTTTTGTGGCTGATACTGCATATGCTCATTATCGTGATAAAGGCGAGTGGAAACAGGTTTATGAGAAATTCTTGAGCAAACACGTTTCCGCAAATCCGGCTCGAAGACTTTTTCGGCATGGGAATAAAATGGATCAGCAAGAATTGCGACACCTAACCATGAGTATGTATGGAATGTTGCAGGCAAACCT
>DAWBVG010000383.1:0-4250 GCA_052279865.1 Muribaculaceae bacterium | reverse complement strand
GGGCACCAAGGTGCCTTCACTCAACCGGCTGCGCACGACGGGAGAAATATTGTGATGATTTTGATGCAGCAATGATTTTAAGCCGCAATGATTTTGATGCCGCAATGATCTTAGGGGATATATGCATAGATTTTTAAAGATTAATAGTTAGCAGGGATTTAAAATGTATCTAAAAAATGCAGGATTGTCGCGAAAATTGAGTAATTTTGTAAATTAAATCGATTCATTATTTAGCTGATTTATTAGAAAAGGCTGATTTATTTAGATAAGCTGATTTTATTATGCTGACAAGGAAATATAATCTGGTCAACAATATCACGGGATGGGTGGTGTTTGTCATCGCTCTCGTCACTTATTGGCTGACTCTTGAGCCAACCGCTTCTTATTGGGATTGCGGTGAGTTTATCATCCAGGCTGATAAGCTTGAAGTGGGACATCCGCCGGGCAACCCGATCTTTATGCTTACAGCCCGCTTTTTTGCTAATTTCGCACCTAACGACCAGATGGTGTCTGTTATGGTCAATGCTATGAGCGGTCTGCTGTCGGCTTTGACCATATTGTTGCTTTTCTGGACCATCACGCATCTTGTAAGACGTCTTATAGTCCGCGACTCACAGCGTAAGGAGATTTCTCTGTCGCATTATCTCGTGATCATGGGCAGCGGCGTTGTCGGTGCGTTGGCTTATTGCTGGAGCGATACATTCTGGTTCTCGGCAGTCGAGGGTGAGGTTTACGCTTTCTCATCTTTCTGCACGGCTTTGGTGTTCTGGCTGATTCTGAAGTGGGAAAACCGTGCGGACGACCCTCATTCCGACAGATATCTGATTCTGATCGCATACGTGATCGGTATCAGTGTAGCAGTGCATCTTCTTAACCTCCTTTGCATTCCTGCGATTGTGCTTGTATTCGCATATCGCAAGTGGAAGGATATGGATCTTGTGAAGTCGCTGATTGCTCTTGGTGTTTCTTTCGTTATCATCGCGCTCGTGCTCTTCGGACTTGTGCCCGGTTTCATCAAGATGGCGCAGCGTTTCGAACTGATGTTCGTTAACGGCCTCGGTCTGAGCTTTAACAGCGGAGCATTGTTCTATGCGTTCCTTACGGCTGCGGTTTTCTGCTGGGCGCTATATGCCCTCTGGAAGCAGAAATCGGCAACAATGATAAAAGTGTCATTCCTTTTGGCTGTGACCCTGTCGGGCACGCTCTTCATGGGAAGCGGCTGGTGGCTCGGCTGGATTCTGACGGCGGCGCTTGCAGCGTGGCTCTTTGTGCGCCCCGGACGTCCTCTCCCGGTGAGGGTGATGAGCAACATAATGTGGAGCATTGCCGTAATATTTATCGGTTATTCGAGCTATGCCCTCATACTCATTCGTTCGAGCGCTGACACTCCGATGAACCAGAACTCTCCCGACAACGTCTTTGACCTTGCGTCGTATCTTAACCGCGAGCAATATGGTGAGAATCCTTTGATCTACGGTGAGACATTATATTCCAGCCCGCAGAAGAAACTGATGGGTGTCATGACCGATACGGTAACATATCGGGAGGATGGTTCCCCGGTATTGGTGAATTATCCCAGTTATCAGCAGGTGGTGGAGAAAGGGAAGCCCTTATATGCAAAAGGCGTAAAGGGAGCTGTGCCTACGTCTGAATATGCATTCCTCACACAAGGAGAACAGGCTTCTAATGCTGCGAAGGCTCAGCGTGGCGGCGATTATTACGTGAAACGTGATTATAAGCCCGAGGTGAAGATGAATCCCGAGCTTAACATGCTTTTCCCACGTATCTACAGCCGCATGCACCGCGATCTTTATAAGCAGTGGGTAACCCTTGATACAACTCCCTCCAACCTTAAGGAACTCTACGCTGTGGACGCCGTGACTGGTGACAAGGTGCCCGAAACTGATCTTCAGGGAGAGCCTTTCATGAACCAGATGACAGGACAGGTGACTTATCCCCAGAAGATAGGTTACAGACCTACATATGCCCAGAACCTTGAGTATTTCTTCAACTACCAGCTCATCCATATGTATATGCGTTATTTCATGTGGAATTTTGCGGGCAGACAGAACGATGTGCTCAATCAGTCGGGAGAACTTGATGCTGGCAACTGGATTTCAGGCATTCCCTTCATCGATAATGCGCGTTTAGGCGATCAGTCGCTTCTTCCGGATGATCTCGGAAAGAACAATGCTGCGCATAATGTGTATTACATGCTGCCTCTCATCTTAGGTCTGATAGGTTTGATCTGGCAGGCGTTTGCAGGCAAGAGGGGAATCGAGCAGTTCTGGGTGGTATTCTTCCTCTTCTTTATGACCGGAATCGCCATAGTGCTTTATCTTAATCAGCCACCGGGTCAGCCCCGTGAGCGAGATTATGCGTTTGCCGGATCGTTCTATGCATACGCGATATGGATAGGAATGGGAGTCGTAGGCTTGTGGAATATTATCAGATTCATCGTTGGAAGTCGCAAACGTGCCTCAGCATCGGTATATTGCGCCGCCACGGCGTGTGTGCTGGGCGCGGCTGTGCCCGTGCAGATGGTGAGCCAGACATGGGATGATCATGACCGCAGCGGACGTTACGCCGCGCGAGATTTCGCGATAAATTATCTGAACAGTCTTGAGCCGAACGCCATAGTATTCTGTAATGGAGACAATGATACATTCCCTCTATGGTATGCCCAGGAGGTTGAAGGTGTGCGTCCCGATGTCAAGATCATCAACCTCAGCTATCTCGCTTCTGACTGGTACGCAAACCAGATGCGTCAGCAGAGTTATGAGGCAGCCCCAGTGCATTTCACCGCTACTCCTGCCGATTATGCCTACGGGAAGGTTGACGTGACTATTCCCGGACGGGAGAGGGCTCCGGCTGATCTTTTGTCGAGTCTGAAGCTGATTTATTCCGGCAAGACATATAATCCGGATTACAGATATCCTGAATTCCCATCCAGCGTAGTGACGATTCCCGTCGACAAGGAAGCTGTGATCAAGCGCGGTCTTGTGGCAGCCAAGGATTCTGCGGATATTGTAAACGAGATTGTGATAGACCTCGCGAATGCGCCTGCAATTGCCAAGAAAGGTTATGTGGGACTGGGCGAATTGCTGATGCTTGACATCATCGCCACCAACGCCGCAGAGGGTTGGCCCCGTCCGATCTATTGGTGTTCGACAGTAGGCGACGAGTATTATCTCGGAATGCGCGACTATATGCGGTCGACAGGTATGACCCATCAGCTTGTGCCCACGATGCAGAGCGGCATCCCGGCGCGTGCCGACAGGGCGTATGATGTTGTCACCAACTACCGCTGGGGCGGTGCTGACAAAGCGACAGCCGACAGTAAACCCTATTTCGATGAGACAGCGCGCCGCATGCTCGTGACTACGCGCAATTCCATGATAGATGTCGCCACCGAGCAGGTTTACGAAGGCGACAGAAAAATGGCGGAAGGTGACAGTATCGGAGCGATCGGTGAGTATAAGAAAGCACTGAAGGTTCTTACTCTGCTTGAGAAGAATCTTTCGGAGAATGTTGCGCGTTATGACATGACCGTGGCGATGACCCTTCCTGAGATTTATGCGGATCTCGGCACTAAACTCGGAGACAAGAAGCTCACGGAGAAAGCCCGAAACCTGGTGTGGAGCCAGATGGAGCGTTTCATACAGTATGTGGCATATCAGCAGAACATAGCGATGTCGTTTGGCGGAGTGCCTTTGACGCAGGAATCACGCCTGATGCCTTATCAGTATTGGCATTTCATCAAGCTTTATGAAGATTTCGGCGGCGATGCCAAAAAGACCGATGCTCTTTTGAAGAAATATGGCTTCAACCGCAAGGATCTTAAAGCGGCATACGACAGGGCATACAGCGGAAATGCGGCAACGGAAGACGCCGGATATACCGAAGATGACTATGTTAAAGAGCTGGCAGCAGTGGCAAGGATAGTGAATGAGCTTGCCGGCTTGTCGGAATCGGAATATGCGGCGCGCAGTGCGGATGACAAATATTATGATTCAGTATATTACGAGGCGTATCAGCAATATCTGAAGGCTGGAATCTCCAAGGAGACTCTTGATGCCAATGCGGATATAAAGAAAGTTGATATGGAGCGCAGCAAACGCCTGAACGAAGCCTTTCATAAGTAATGTTTAATGTGTAATGTTTAATGTGTAATGACTGACTCAAAAGCATTAAACATTCAACATTGCACATTCAACATTAAGCATAGTTTCTCCTCTGACATTAAACAT
>DAWBVG010000382.1:0-1886 GCA_052279865.1 Muribaculaceae bacterium | reverse complement strand
CATGTGCGGAGCGCACTGCAGCCTACTGGGCATCGGCGCAGCATCCGGGAGTAGCTATGAAGAAAATAGCGATAGCTGCGTGGACTCGCCTCCATCATGAAGACAGCGATCCGGATGAGGATTGTTTTCAGCGGTTGCCCATCAGCCCTTGTGGCGCATGCCGCCAGGCATTGCTCGAATATGAAGCCCTCTACGGCGATATCGAGGTGATTCTCTATGGCAGAGACTGCGTATATGTGCTTCCCTCCGTGAAATCGCTCCTCCCTCTGAGCTTCACGGAATTCTAAAGAGCTTCTTAAGCCATGAGTAAGTATTGAAAATTAGTTTATAATAAGTAAATGCAGAGCTTATTTAAATTTTGAATCTTTTGGATGCTTTCCTGTTTTCTCATCAGTCACATAGCCCGCTATGCTCCTTCTTCGAAATCAGGAAATCATCTCAAAATATCCTAAAATTTAATATAAGCTAATTTCCAACACTTACTTATAAAAATGAACTGATATGGAAGTTAGTTGTTAATATTTCTAAAGAAACAAACTATAAACATATCGGCTATGCGTAAAATGGTATTGAGGAAATTGTTGCCCGGATTGGTGTTGATGTGCGGGCTTCTATGCGCAGGACTGACTTCTTGCGTGAGTGATGACGGCGACTGGTGGGGTGGTCCTCCTGCCGGGTGGAACACGTTCAATGATACGCGTCTGGAAGGGTATTGGGGACTTGTGCAGTATAACAGCGACCCTGTAGGCTCGTCAGATGCGAATTATCTTTATTTCAACGGCAACGGCAGAGGATACTATTACTATCTGCAGGGAGGACGCGAATATACGGAGCGTACTGTGTATTACAGCCAGGATTCAAATACCGGCACATCCCGATACCAGATCAATATCCAATATGAATATTCATCGCCTGTTACCATGAATTATTGGTTTACTCATGGCGGCGATACATTGTGGATGCAATGGCGCACGGGTAATGGCGCTGTGCAGACATATGTTTATGACAGGATGAACCGGGCTCCGTGGTGATGGAGCTGCACGAAAGGGTGAAAAACATATCGGGGAGGATTGATCGATCAATCCTCCCCGATATGTTTTGTTATATTCTCGTTTAACCAACCCAATATTCAGAGAGCTGTTCTGCTACAGCGGGTGTGAAGCGCTCAGTGCGGTTGTTTCTTTCGATGGCATCATATGAGCCGTCGATTTGTGATGAGATAAAAATAAACGGAGACATGGTGATATGCTTTAGGTTTTGTAGAAGTATTAAATTAAAATTTATTGATATAACGTAATTGACCCCCGTTATGTTCATTCCGATTTGGAAAATTTTAGCTAATTTTGCAAATATTTCGATAACTGAAAATTAAACAACACAAGATATGTCATTAAAATGTGGAATAGTGGGTCTTCCGAATGTAGGGAAGTCCACGCTTTTCAACTGTCTGAGCAACGCTAAGGCTCAGAGCGCCAATTTCCCTTTCTGCACTATTGAGCCGAACGTTGGCGTCATCTCAGTGCCCGATGATCGACTCACAAAGCTCGTGGAAATGTGTAATCCTCGCTCTACGGTACCTGCCACGGTAGAGATCGTGGATATCGCCGGTCTGGTGAAGGGAGCTTCAAAAGGTGAGGGCCTCGGTAATAAATTTCTCGCAAACATTCGCGAGACGGATGCTATCCTGCACGTGCTCCGCTGCTTCGATGACGATAACATCACGCATGTTGACACTACCGTGGATCCGGTGCGCGATATGGAAGTGATCAATTATGAGCTTCAGCTTAAGGATCTTGAAACTGTTGAGTCGCGTCTGGCAAAGACTGAGAAGGCAGCCAAGGCGGGTGGCGACAAGACAGCCAAGATGCAGCTTGAAGTGCTGAATG
>DAWBVG010000381.1:0-18442 GCA_052279865.1 Muribaculaceae bacterium | reverse complement strand
CCCCCCCTCATCCCCCATCCCCTCCCCACCTTCACATCATAAATAAAAACTTTTATTTCCTCTCACCCTTTTCAATACATCTAACTTTCAACAATCAATATATCCTGCCCAAAGTAAAAGTAGAAGTCAGTGGCAGATCAATGAGTGAACCTGTAAGTGAAATTGTCCTTAATTCAATGATCGATCAGGTATATCCAAAAGCTCCTTTTGGAGAACAAGGATTCATGGTACGTGCGGTGCTCCCAGAACGCACTTTTCTTGAAAAGGTATTTCTACTTCATGAAGAATTTGCAAAACCAAGAGATTTAATCAGAATAGAACGCATGTCTCGGCATATGTATGACATTGGACAGATGTTGAAAACTCCCATATCCGACCGGGCTATCAATAATGAAGACCTTTACCATCAAGTAGTAGAGCATCGTCGCACATTCATAGATTTACGGGGTTTCAATTATGACACACTCTATCCAGGAATGCTCAATATTATTCCACCTGCTTCTGTTATGGAACAGTGGAAGGCAGACTATGAGAATATGCGGTCAAACATGATTTATGGTGAATCAATACCATTTGAAGAATTGGTAAAAGAGTTGGCAAGTTTAAACAATGCAATTAATCAAATAGATTGGTAATCAACTTTTCGTTTGCGAAAAGTTGAATTACTAATATTTGAGTCACGTCAATTTTTACTTCTTACCTTTTACTTATTACCTCTTACCTATCCAGTTATCGAACTGCGTTCGATAACTGGATATTGATTTCTTGCACTGCAGATTTGTAGTTGGCATCGCCGTCAGCTTCGAGACAAACCGTGATTCCTGTCCAAAGCCGCTTGGGATCCTTGCCGAAATAATCATCATCAACGCGGAATGTGTATTCTCCCGTCTGAATTGCAGGTCCGGATATTAAAACAACCCTCGGTTTTACATTAGCATTCGACCGAATAGGCTTTCTGTCTACATCGCAAAAATACGGTTCAACGGTGAATTCCGTTCCCGAAACCAGAGCATTCATTTTTATATGTTTCGTTGTATCTAAAGGCACAACATTTCCGTTTATTTTTGCACCAAGATATTGCAGTTTCTTTCCTCTCGAAGAGGCATAGATTGCCTTTGTCATATCCACCATTTCTTTGTCATGATACCAGAAACAATCGTGCGTATCAGTGCTTTCTGTGCCATCGGCATACCAACGGGAATAGAGCACTCCTCCTTCAGGACGTGGATTTTCAAGAGACTTTTCAATAAATCGTGCAATATAACGTTGCGTCTCCTCAGAAAGGTCGAAATGACCCTTTCCTGCGTCGCATAAAAAAGATATGCGGCTATCGGGATACATCATACGGAATGCAAGAGCCGGGCGGACACGCGCCTCCCACCATTCATATTCACCTTCTATCATCAGACCGGGAATCCTGTCAATATTACGTGTGCGTCCCCATTCTATGTTCTCACGACCATAGCCACAAAGGTTTGTCCGAGGCGCATCGCCATGAAAAGAAATTATGCAAAGCGTGCGATCAGGATTCCATGCAGCGAAATTCCACGGAAAGGTGGCTTGAGCCGAATGTCCGAAAGGTATTACCGGAGCCGAGACGATCTCGGGATGTTCCGTACCCTTGGCAAAATCATTTATTATCTGTTCGAATCGCTCCTGACACCCTGTTGTGACATCCCAATTCTGCGAACCTTGTTGAATGAACGCCATAGCCACTCCGAGTTTATCCATAGCCTCGCAGAATTCCTTGCTGCGGAACAAAACCTCTTCCGTCATATTCTGATGGCAATACAACACAGCCTTCACCTCTTTAACGCCTTTGGGCAATCGCAGATATGCCCGATTCCCCTCATCTCCGACAGAATAATCAAACGAAACTTTACCGTTATACCTATCTGACTTAACATTAACCGCTGTTTTACCGCCATAGAGTTGGAAACACGCAACAATGCCAAGTAAAATAACCGATAATAGATTCTTCACCATATTCATTCTTTTTGTTATAAATACGACTGAAGAGTCTCTCCTACTCAACGGCAGTTACGCGCACAATGAATGAATTAATTAGTAATAAAGAGAGCGAGAAGCTCATCGTTTCTTGCATTGTAAGTTGTACTGACAAAATATGTTAAGACAGACCTCAACAATTTCATCTCGCCAAAATTATTCATAGATTTAAACAATGATTTAAAACGGGCATCCTTGTTAGACATCACGTCTTTAGTCTGCGTCGTAAGTTCTTTCAAATCCGGTGAAAGTTCATAATCTGACATATTGATGTGTGCTGCTTCCGCACACGACAGAATAAAGCCCTCAACTGCCGGATGAACAAGAATAATAAAATGAGGACGTACAGAATGGCGAAAAAGTTTGAGATGCCCACTGGCTGCTATCTCTCGAAATTCATTCAGATAACCGGGGCGTCTCTTATCAGCATCAATTATGCCTACCGCAAAGCGATTAACAAATTTTTCCCGCATGATCTTGGCAACCTGATTACAACCCTTCTGATGGTTGCAGCCATTCGGACAAGCCAATGTTTCCACAAGGTTTGTGTCAACGTAACACTCCGGTATTATGAAATCAGCACGACCGTTCATTTGACAAGATACGCTTCAATATTATAGAACATATCCATACCATTGTCATATGCCTCCTGGAGTTGTTTTTCCGTAAGACGCGTCACAATTGTTTCATTATTCTTCATATCAACAACATATACAGCCAAATCATCGCCAGCAGACTCAAGAAGAGTACTCATGACATATGGGCTATGCGTGGTAATAAAGAATTGATTGCCATCAGCGTCTATGATGTCATTAACAACATTTGAGATGTATGGAGGGAAGGTATGAGCTTCCGGTTCCTCAAAGCATATCACTTTATTGCTGTTACTGTCAATTGCGGCCTTATAGAAAATTAGTCTCTGTAAAGAATCTGCAAGAGAACTGAATGGCACAAGGAACATATCAAGACCATTTTCCCTCATTGCTTTTATCTCCTGAGAACCGGAGTCAAACATCATCTTGAGTCCGTAGCCATGGAACAATTCTGCAAGGCTGCTTTTCAAAGACGGCAAATTTGCAACCGTTTCCATAAGATTAGCACCTGAAGGTGGCAACAAGAAGCCAATATTTGATGATTCTGAGGTAAACTGTTTAGGGAAAAAGTATGCAAGAACACGAGGAAGCACAGATGGTTCTTTTTTTGTGGATAGAACCAACGAAGAGGAAAAAACATATTTTGACAGTTCATTCTGCACAGAGATGTCGACCGACAATCCATTGTTTGCACTTCGGACAACATTTAAAGAGTTGTCATCAGCGAGCACTTCCACCGGAAATGACGACAATCCGTTATGGAACAGATCCGCTGTATTTTCTACACGAACAAGGCTTTTAAGAGATTTATTTGATGTATTCACCATATATGGCACATCAAACAAAGCAAGAGCTTCCAGAATATTGCTTTTGCCAACGTTCGGTCTTCCTATAAGCACATTTATGCGCTTACAATCGGAGAGCGTCACCGATTTTACAGACTTAAAATTCTTGATGGTAACACTCTTTATATCACTTAGTGCGGATTCACCCATAATGCGCAAATTTACAAAATAATTTTGACATGCGATAGCTGTAACAAAAAAATTCACCGCCTTGGCGGTGAATTTTGAGATATTTGTGTAGCATAGGGGTTGGTGAGATATCGGGATTATGGACGATAGAACATCAGGGTTGAGCAACCGAGCTGGTCGAAACCTCCGGTGTTGCCGTCATATTCACCGGCACCACCATCAGGACGCAGATACTCTGCCATTTCATCTATGTAGACCGTCTTTATACCGTTTTTCTTGGCATAGTTCAGATAAATTTCCCATCCCGGACGCTTGGTGCCTCGACCGCTTGCGCCAAGTTCGGTACGCTCTCCGGTTTTGTTGTTGCTATCCGGACACCAGATATAGGTGGTGTAAGGAAGTGAAGCTGCCGTGTGCATGAAATCACCTTCTCCACCCGGTGTTACGATACCCATGCGAGGAGTATTATATTTGGCAATATACTCTGCCATAGCTATCATTCTACCGTTGTCAAAAGCGAAAAGATCCTCCCCGATATTGAGAGCCATCTGGCAGAAGGCTCCCATAAGCACTGCGCACATCGTGCAGTGACCCTGGTCACGACCTGACTCATTGCACTGAGCGAGTTTGATACCGGTAGGATCGGGATCATCATACACGAAATTCGCTGCTTTCTGATAATTACCGGCACCAATTCCATTCTTGAAATAAATGATAGCCTCATTGATCTTATCCTGATCATCAGTAAGGATTCCTATGGAAAGAATCGCGGTCATTGAGGCGAGATCCCAGTTGAGCCAGTAATGATCGAAAGTGTTGTTATGACGCACAAGGAAATCAGATGCACCGTAATAAAATTTTTCTACAAGCCAGTCGCAAGCCTTCTTGAAATCCTCGCTCTCTCCATAATTGTTGAAAGTGCGAAGGAGTTCCATACCATTGGCAAACTGATGAACCTGGAAATTAATTAGCTGCTGGTTAGTATCACCATTGCTATGCACACCATCGCAGTTCTCCACCCATGCCTTCACATTGGCGATGGCACGAGCAGCGGCAACACCGTCATCCTGCAGCGCCCAGCGCAACGCAAGCTGATAGATTGTGGCGCAATCACGACCAAAATTTACAGCATTGTTGGGGCACTCCGCATTTCCATTTGTACGCGAAATAAGCTTGGTAGGATTTGCAGCCCTGTTCACATCGGAATACGGGTTGCTTTCAAATTTCGCCCAGGCATCCGACCATGGAGCAGCATTAAGATTCTGGCGCACATAATCGATATCAGCCTGCGAATGCATCATCGCTGGATGCTGGATGGTATAGACCTGCGGTTTTGCCACATCCTCCCAAGAGTCCATATCGTTCACTCCGTCTTTGATCTCGGAGCAGGACGCCATTGTTATGGCGCCTGCCGCGAGAAGCATATATTTGAATGCTTTCATTGCTTGTTTCAATTATTAATTCTTGTTTTTGATTTCATCCTCAGCAAACTTCACGGCATCCTCCTTGCTCTTGAAAGAGCGGATCCAGAAGATATCGTAGTAAGCTGCATTCTTATCGACATTTGCGTTCGGAATATCGGCAATCTTAACCTGGAAGAGGTTGAAGCCATGATAGCCTTCCCATTTTCCCTTGGCAGCTTCCCAGATGAGAAGACGGTTGCCGTCACTAAGATCTGTGCCCGCCTTATCGTGAGCGGAAGCGTCGCGGATATCGAAGGTGTTGTCACCACCCTTCTGCAGATTGGTCTTGATTGCATATACCGGATAATCACTGTGCCACCAGGAGAATAGATTGTTGTTGTTGCAGTCAATCTTGATGTCACGACGCCATTTACCCGAGCCTGCGTCCGGGAAATTGATTCTCCAGAATTCGTCACCGCGATCCTGCGGAGCATCATTGTTGGATGTTATCCACCCATTCCATCCGTTTTCAGGACCCCAGTAGCAAAGACCGGGTGTGACACTCACTTCAATTGTTGCAGTTTCGCCAGTAGCGCGACAAGTTGCGACTATAGTAGTGGATCCGAAACCGGTTGCTGTAACTTTCCCACGCTCCACAATGCAGACCTTGTCGTCATTAGTCTCCCAATCTACAGAACCGATTGTGGCTCCTGCCGGCTCATAAGTAACATCCACCGGAATCTCATATCCGGGAAGTGTAAGACCGGTAAGATTGCCGTTAACAATAACTTTCTCAACAGCGATATAGGGATCTATATGGAGATTGAACTCTCCGCGCACATTACTCTTGTCGTGAGTGAGACAACGGATAACTACGTCTCCTCTGCCTACACATGTTACTTTACCGGTCTGATCAACAGTAGCCTTGCTCTCATCGCTCGAAACCCATGTTACATGATCATAAGTATGATCTGCGGGCAGCAGAGTCGGTTTGAGCTGGATAATGTCAGTTTCATAGATCTTACCGTCATCTCCGGCAGGAGTTATGTTCTCAAGTTTCACTTCTGAAACCTTGATAACTTCAGGAATAACCTTTACAGTCACAGTTCCGGTGGCACCGAATCCAAGACGCTCAGGCACCGCACTGATCACCGCTTCACCCAACGCGATCGCATGGATTGTACCATCCTGATCGACAGTGGCGATTTTTTCATCAGATGATTTGAATACTATAGGAAGATCCTTCGCATCTTCCGGACCAACGGAATATACAAGAGTCGAATCCATACCTACTGCGAGAGGAAGAACCTCACTGACATCAAAGGTAATCTCGCTGGGCACGATAGCCTCGGTATACCATGTAGTATATACCTTGTCGTCATCGCAAGATGTCATTGCCATAGCAATGAGAGCGGCAGGAAACAGACCTTTCAAATATTTTGTGTTCATATTGAATCTTTCTTTAAACGTTTATTGAAATTAGCTTGCCCAGCCGGGATTCTGTTTTAGATTCTTATTGAGCTGAAGCTGATCTACAGGTAGAGGGAAAAGATAATTTTTCTCTGCCCACACGCGTCCGCTCTCCCAGATCACACGACCCTCGTGGTCAACACGCGATGCGGGGAAGTTTCTTCTACCGAATTCGGTCCCGGTTACGTGAACACCCACAAAATCCTGAGGCATTTCCACCTCTGCGGTTTTCCAACGTCGCAGGTCGTCAAGACGGAAACCTTCGCCATAGAACTCCACGCTGCGTTCGCGGCGTATCTCGGTGCGCATGCTCAGACCGTTATTGTTAACCAATGCATTGGTAAGTTTCGGCATATTGGGATTCACACGACGACGAACAAGATTAAGTGAGAGATCAAGATCCTCGTCGGAGATATAATTGTCACGCTCATACACAGCCTCAGCATAAGCGAGAAGCACCTCGGCATAGCGGATAAGCGGGAGATCGTAAGATTCCTTACCCGTTGTCACCTTACGCTCGCAAGCCCATTTCTGTCCGAAATAACCTGTGCCGCTTCCTGGAGCGTAATTGATAAGATATTTCGTGTTCTCGTCGGCATCCGTATAATCACGCCCTCCGTTCGGGTCGTCACCCTTCCAGAATGACTGACCGGGACGCATTAGTGCATTGCTCATACGGTTGTCGCGGTTCTGCCATTCGGAGTCCATAGTGTCGTAACCTTTGAAAAGGGGTGAGATTTCGATGGGAAGGCCATCGGAGCAGAGATAGAGGTCTGCAATCTTGTGTGATACGAGCTGTGCGTTGCCAAGACATTCAGTTGTAATATTGAAGCCGATACTTACATCATCATTGTAACGACGGCTCCATATATATTCTTGATTACCACTCTTCGTAATTCCGGCGGGATTACTCTTAACGTCTTCAAGAATGAAAAGATACTTATACGCCTCTGTTCCGAGCTCAGAGGGTTTGAAGATAGAGAATTGCTTGGAATCGATCACGGATTTTGCAGCTTTCGCAGCCTGATCGAGAAGAGCGGTTGCACGCTCTGTGTTACCACGGAATTTCTGCCATGTACCTTCGAAAAGAGCCACGCGAGCCTTGAATGCCATTGCCGTTTCCGTACCGACATATCCTGCTTCCACTGAACTTACCGAAGGAAGAAGCGATGCAGCCTTGTCAAGATCGGCAAGGATCAGATCTGCAACTTCCGAGCGGTCGTTACGTGCGGCATAAAGTTCAGGACTTGTTACATCAAGAGTGTTGGTTACAATGATGGCATCTCCGTAAAGACGAAGGAGCGTATAATAGTTATAGGCACGGAAAAAATATGCCTCGCCGAGAGGTTTGGCGATATCATTCTGGTTTGCGAAACCGGCAGCCTTCTCGATAAGGATATTGCAGCGACGGATCCTGTCATAGCTTCCTGTATAGTTGCCATCCGAGTTGGGGACTGTGTTCGTGCCGTTTGATGTGGTGTTCATCGAACCCTTGTCAACCATAAAGTCGCTGTTCTTGTCATTGTCCTTTGCAACGGACTGCATGTTGGGAGTCCAGTTATAGAACAGGTTGGCAAACGACTGGAAATCTTTAGCGGTCTGCCAGAGGTTGGGGTCCGCCATCTGTGCCTGAGGCTCCAGATCAAGGCAGGATGTGCACATCAACGCTAATGCGGCAGCCGAGATTGTCTTTAATATATTGTTCATTGTTGAAGTCTGTTTGAGATTAGAATGCGAGATGAACTCCGAATGTCACATTGCGAAGGAAAGGATAACGGTTGGCGTTGGTCACATTGCGTGATGCCTCAGGATCCCATCCGTCTTTTATCTTGGTTGTTTCCCAGAGATCGGTACCGGTCACATAGAAACGCACCTGTGAAAGAACTTTCTGCTTGGCAAGAAGTTCAGAAGGGAGAGAGTAGCCGAGTGTAATATTCTTAAGACGGAGATAGCTACCATCCTCAACCGACCAGGAAGAGCACTGATAATTATAGTTATTGATGTCGCTCTCATGTGTAAGAGGAGTATAATAACCATTGGGGTTAGTCTCGCTCCATACATTACCGATGAAGTGATCGGAGAAGTTCTGATACCATGTGCGTGTCGGGATTCTCCAGGCATCAGCCGTGTTACCTTGCTGACGCCATACAGTACGTCTGCCGGCACCCTGGAACACCACGTCAAGATCGAATCCTTTCCAGCTTGCGCCGAGATTAAATGAGAATTGAATTTTAGGATCATCCGTGCCGAGATATACGAGGTCTTGAGAATCAAGTTTGCCATCCTTGTTAATATCCTCATACATATTCGAACCTACACGGATTTTGGAGATGTTACCCATTGTGGTAGTTGCAGCATAACGATCCTGATATTTCTTAAGCATCTCATCATTCTCGATTTTGCCGCAATACCGAAGGCCCCATACAGAATTCAGAGGATAACCTTCCTGATCTGAGCGCACTCCTGAACCTATGGCACCTGAACCGCCATTGTCAAGAAGTTTATTGTCTGCATAAGTGAATGTTCCACCCACGTGATACTGCACATTGCCGATGCGGTCATTCCAGGTAGCATTGAGGTCATAACCCCAAGCCTTGAATTTACCCTTGTTGGCTGTAGGAGCCTTGTCACCAAGCACGCCGGGATAGATCACGTCAATAAGCATATTGTTCACTTTCTTCCAATAAGCCTCGAAAGTTCCTGACAGGCGACCATTAAAGAATCCGAAATCAAGAGCGACGTTATAGTTGTGCACTCGCTCCCAAGTGCGGTCAAGACTGACAAGACGACCGTTTGTATCAATCCATGAAATCTTGCCGTTGCCGATGATGATGTTCTGGTTAGGTTTGAAATTATAGAGACCTACGCCTGAATAGGTGTCGATACCACTTTGGTTACCTACGTTACCATACGATGCACGAAGCTTGAGTTCGCTCAGCCACTCGCGTGTGCCTTCCATAAATGATTCCTCTGTGATACGCCATCCAGCCGATACTCCCCAGAAGAATGCCCAACGGTTTTCAGCCTGGAATTTGGAACTACCATCGTAACGTGCCTGCGCTTCGAAGAGGTATTTGGAACGGAAGTCGTAATTGACACGACCATAGTACGACAGAAGCGCTTCCTGCCATTTGTTGGCTGTGATATTGTGAAGACCCTGACCATTGACAATTTCAAGAGAAGGGATGATATCCTCTGCGGTATTGGTGTTGGATTCATAATCAGTATATGAATACTGCACACCGAGCATTGCCTTGAAGTTATGATCTTCAGAGAAAGTCTTCATATAGTCGAGATATGCCTGAACTGTGAAAAGCTC
Organism: Muribaculaceae bacterium; assembly: GCA_052279865.1. Classification (GTDB taxonomy): domain Bacteria; phylum Bacteroidota; class Bacteroidia; order Bacteroidales; family Muribaculaceae; genus Lepagella. The sequence goes on along the minus strand of DAWBVG010000381.1, from coordinate 8,676 downwards.
GCGTTTGTCCCACCATTTTTCATAAGAAGTCTTGTCTTCCGTAGGAGATGTGAACCAGATCTTATTACCTGCATAATTGTAATAATCTACTGCAAGACTCTTCTTGTCGCGGGTATTGCCGCGATAGTTATAACCGAAAGTGGCATTGAGGCTCAAGCCATTGATAATGTCATATTTGAAAGCCTCACTTACATTGACCGAGACAGCTTTGTATTTGTTATCACCACCAAGTTCTGCCTCCCAGTTGGGTGCTTTCCAGTTACCGCCCCATCCATAAGGCTTGCCGTCAATCGTAGATGAAGGGAAGCCCGGCTGAGCTACGCTGGATGTAAGACATGAGCCGATACGGGTCGGAGCCACCTGATCCTGACGGTTGAGAGCAATCGATGACGTCAGCTGGAATTTCTCATGAAATTTGAATGTATTGTTAAGACGAATATTGAAACGGTTGTTATGGTTATTACCCCATTTCAAGTTAGAATCGTCATACATATATGCTGCAGATACGCGGTAGGTAGCCTTCTCGTTACCGCCCGACACTGCAAGGTCATGACTTGTTGACCATGAGTTTCCCCACAAAATATCATTCCAGTCTGTATCGAAGAAGGTAAGATCGGCAGTATCGCCAAACATATTGATAGGATTCTTCACATGATCGAAATCGAAATACTGGTCTTTGTATTCAATCATCATCTGACACCATTTGATACGATCGTATGTGTCATCATAACCATCATTGCGATATGCCTCGATCTGTGCATTTGCCCAGTCCACAAGACTTGCTGCATGAGGTTGGTTACCTACGAACTTACCGGTGAACGATCCGTTGTAATCCACACGCACGCGCTCGGAAGATCCCTTTTTTGTTGTGATGAGAACTACACCACCTGCTGCCTTCGAACCATAGATGGAGGCTGCGGCATCCTTAAGAATGTTCATCGATTCTATATCGGAGGGGTTGATCTGGTTAAGGGCGCCCACTCCTTCATATTCCACTCCATCGATAATCACGAGGGGATCACCACCGTTTTTAGATACCGAACCACGGATCTTCATATTCCAACCCTCCTCACCTGGAGCGGAATTCGAACGTGTAACGATAACACCCGGGACCTGTCCCTGCATTGCCTGCACGGGGCTGGCGAGCGTTCCTTTGTCTTCAAGTTGCTGACTGCCGACAACTGTCACGGCACCGGTCATTGTAGCTTTCTTCTGAGTGCCATAACCGACTACCACCACCTCATCGAGAAGAGCGCTGTCTTCATCGAGCATAATCTTCATTGGATCAGAGGTCGCCTTAACCTCCTTTGAACGGTAACCTACATAGCTTACCACAAGGGTGCTTCCTACAGGCACGTTGATTGAGAATCTACCATCAATATCGGTTGATGCACCGACACTTCCACCTTTTAGCATTACGGTTGCGCCGATAAGAGGCTCTCCAGTGTTGTCTACGATCTCGCCTGTCACCACTGCAGTGGCTTGCTTCTGCGCTGCAGGAGCCGAATAGGCTGGATTCGGAAAGGCAACAACTGATGCCGCCATCATAAGCCCTCCAAAGAGAATATGATACCGACCAAACGAGTTATTACTTCTTTTTCGCATGAAATTAAGGTTAGTTATTATTTATTTTATTCGTTTATCCTACTGCTCTAAGATATTCGCGCACATCGCGACGTCCCAAACGAAGATGGTTTTCCACGGTACGTGTCGACAGATTGAGTTCCATTGATATATCCGACACCTCCATATCATCAAACCGGCTTCTCATATAGATTATACGGCGCTGAGGTGGAAGACACTCAACGCGACGCTGCTCGAGTTCCATTATCTGACGCACATAGAAATCGGTTTCAGGAGTCGTATCTATTGCTTCATTCTCCACATCGCTGAGATCGGCATGACTCTGACGCACGTATAGGCTGCGGAGATAATCCCTCACCTGATTGGCTGCAATCTTATATATAAAAGGGAGTGCCGTTTCTTCATTGATAGGCTTGCCGCATGTAAGAGCTTTGAACCATACATCCTGTGCAAGATTCTCAACCATGGTGCGATCGTTCACACGCACGGCGATATAGTTGAGGATCTTTTTCGAATGTTTACGATAAAGACTATCAATGAGAATGTGATTGGAAATGTTTAAGTCTTCCATGTTGGTATTCGGTTTTGTTCGAGTTTAGATTTTAGCTTAGCGACATCGTTTTTTCACAATGTCACGATGCAAAATTATTCTCAAAAAATCGGGATGCCAACAATTTTCAGGCTGATTATATCTCGCAATATTAGGTTAGACGAATTTGTTTCATAAACACTGTGTATTAGAAGTTTAAGAGATTGAGATTTTAAGTTTCACAATAATTTGAGACGCGTTATTCTTAATGTTTAATGAGGAATGTGTAATGTTTAATGGGTTTTAGAGCATTCATTAAACATTGCACATTAAACATTACACATTATTTTTAAGGAATTCTGCAGGAGTGATCCCGGTGATATTCTTGAAATGGCGGAAGAAGCTCGCACGCGATGAAAAACCGCATTTCTGGGATAAGGCTGTCAGGGTATACTTTGAGGTGTCGAGCTCCTTTACTATGCGTTTGAATTCAGCCACACGATAACCATTTATATAATCATAATAACTGGTTTTCAGATATTGGTTGAAGAGGAAAGAGAGAGCATGCGCCGTAGAGTCTATCATCTTTGCCAGATCAGAAATCTTAAGATCCGGATCGGTATAGGGACGCTCGTTCTTCATCAGTTGGTCAAGTTTCTTATTGAGCCTGATGCATTCCTCATCTGAAAGACGCGTGGTTTTATAGCTTGCGCGACGTGGTTCTTCCTCCGAGGTTCTATCTTGTGTAGCCTCCTCTTCCGCAGCCATCACAGCCTGAAGATACTTTTGATGTCTATAAACAATCACTGCACACAAACCAGCAACCAAAACAAATCCTACAAGAAACCATATCCAGAATTCTACGCCCGACGAGCGTTTCACTGTCATTATTTTCTCGCTTCCCGGTTCACCTGGAAGTCGGAAATGCAACTTACTCGTGCCGACAGGGAGATTGAAATAATGAATAGGGGTAGCTCCATTTGCGATGCGCCAACCATTGTCAACCCCCTCTAAATAATATTCAACCTCAAAAAACTCAGGATTACTGAAATTAAAATTGGCAACATCCACTTCCAGATCTGATTCATTATCTTTTAAAGATAATTCAATCTTATATCGGTCAGATTTCATTTTCGAAGCAACACTTTCTCCATTGCTCTTCACATCCGCTATATTTACTTCCGACATGAGATTTTTACCGGATTTTTTGAAATCCGCATAATTGACTTTATAAAGACCGTTGACAGTGCCAAACCAGATGTCTCCGTCCTTCTCTCGATATGGCGGACAAAGTGTAAAAACAGGAGCCGGCGTGCCATTGAGATTATTAATCCCCGTAGGTTGCATTCCGTCGCGATAACGCCATAGTCCCTTGTCGGTGCCGACCCACAATCCTCCGTCAAGATCTTCAGTAACGAAAGTGCGCATCTTGAAACGGTCGTCCGATTCATCTCCAAGAACAGAAATTTTTGACAATTCTATGTTTGATTGATAGATGGCTCCCCGATCGGGCACAAAATACAATCTATTTTTAGAATCCTCATACACTGCTCGAATTTTTGTAGCTGCAGGAAATCCTTTAGGAAATCCGGAGGCACTGATGGTGCTGCCATTCCATATCGCCATACCCGATTCGGTGCATAACCAGCCCCTTCCCATCGAATCAAAGAAGATTTCATAAACATTTCCTGCCGGAAGATGAGAATTTCCGGAAGTGTATTTGGCATTAGGCTTGTCCGAATTGCTATCGAATCGGTAAACTCCGGAAGATGTTCCAACCCACAAACGGTTTTGTGAATCTATTTCGGCATCAAATACGCTCTCCCCCGCCATCTCAGAGGGTCCGAACGCGCGAAGCGCATATGTCTTCGGATCGAAAACATACATACCTCCGTGATATGTACCGATGTAAAAGTGCCCCCCCCAGGAAGTTACGCAAAAGATTAGATTCGACTTGATTTCAGGTTTATGAATATGACGCACCATACCTGACTTCTCATCCACAAAGAAGAATCCGTCATGTGTGCCGATCAGACGTTGCTCTCCGGTAATGGAGAGTGACCTGACAGCCGATCGGGAAAGATCCGGCAATCCGGGAAAACCATATAATGTAAAGGAGGCATTATTACTGGGCGTATAATCCACGCCACTTTGGTAATAACCAATCCATAATCTTCCCCTATCATCGACAAGAGTAGAATATATTGAATTGGAACGTAACGAAGCAGTTCCTTTGCCCCTTTCGGATGTGGAAATATGAGATTTTATCCTCCCCTCCGGTGGACAATATAGAAATATTCCCTCCCCGTCGGTGCTTACAAGAATATCATTTTTATCAGTGGCACAAATTGATGTCACTACATTGTTACCGACCTCTATTGCAGGAAGGAAACGCAATATTTCAGTATCAAAAGGGAGAAGACCTGTGCCGGAAGTTCCAACATAGAGCGTATTGCCGATGCGGCTCAGATGCGATCCCTCTGACTGGACTTCTATCGGATAGGTAGTGATTGATTCGTTATCAAACAAAAAGTGATGAAGCTCTCGTTGTGTCAATATCCACAACCCTTTGCCATGTTCAAGACTCAACGCCTTGACTTTATTTGAAGGAGACATGAGATCTGGCACTATTAACTGTTGCTTCAGCTCCTTCTTTCTCTCCTTATATATATAAAGCCCATTGTTGGTGCCAATGTAAAGATTACCCTTTCCATCATCGATCAGACTGCTCACAGCACCGTTCAGCTTATCCTTATAAATACGCACAGGAGTAGAACTTCCCGGTGCAAGTTCGAAAAGCCCGATATTTGACCCTACGAATATGCTTCCATTGCTTCCGGAAGTTATCGCATTCACGCGACGCGACACATTGCGTGAGCCTGAATCAAGCTTGAAAGATTTAATCCTGTTACCGTCAAAACGGTCAAGACCGGATTCTGTGCCAAACCACACATACCCTGTCGAATCCTTGTAAATTACATTAACTAAAAGATCGCTCAAACCGTCTTTCGCAGTAAGGGAGCGCAATTCACCATGGTCTAAAGCTCCGAAGGCAATCAGCCCCGGATACATAAAGACCGCGAGAATCACAGCTAAAATCCTTATTAATGCACGATTATGTTTCTGCATAGTGATTAGTTCATGCGCAAATTTAGCAATTTCCAACACATCCTGCAAGAGAAAAAAACAATTTTAACAACATAAAATCATGAATTCTTCATGTTGCTACATGGTCTAATAGTCCTTTTTTGCGGTAGATTTAATTCATTCTTTTACGTTAGGTTGATTTACCGGCTTATTCGTATTATATTTGTAGTGCACTTGAATCCGCAACCGGATTTTCGATTGCACAGATGCAAATAAAACAATACAAATCTAAGTCAATATGATTCTAAATCAATTTTCACTCGAAGGTAAGGTGGCTCTTGTCACAGGAGCTGCATATGGTATCGGACTTGCGATAGCTCAGGCTTTCGCCGAGGCTGGAGCTAAGATCGTGTTCAACTGCTCGCGTCAGGAAACCATCGACCGTGGTCTTGCAGCATATAAAGAACTTGGCATCGATGCAAAAGGGTATCTTTGTGATGTAACAAACGAAGAAGATGTCAAAGCAATGGTTGCCGACATTGAAAAAACAGTTGGCTCAATCGACATTCTGGTGAATAATGCAGGCATTATCAAGCGCATCCCCATGGAGGAGATGTCGGCTGAGGATTTCCGCAGAGTCGTGGACGTGGATTTGATCGGTCCGTTTATCTGCGCCAAAGCCGTGATTCCCGGGATGATCAAAAAAGGACACGGCAAAATCATCAATATCTGCTCCATGATGAGTGAGCTCGGCAGAGAAACCGTAAGCGCTTATGCCGCCGCTAAAGGTGGCCTCAAAATGCTTACCCGCAATATATGCTCGGAATATGGTGAGCACAATATTCAGTGTAATGGCATCGGTCCGGGCTATATCGCCACAGAACAGACCGCCCCACTCCGCGAACGTCAGGCAGACGGCAGCCGTCATCCTTTCGACAAATTCATCATATCCAAGACTCCCGCCGCACGCTGGGGAACACCTGAAGACCTTATGGGACCCGCTGTATTCCTCGCATCAGAAGCTTCAAACTTTGTTAACGGCCATGTTCTCTACGTTGACGGAGGAATCTTGGCTTATATCGGCAAACAACCCTAAGCTCTCCGATAAATATGAACAAGATTATTTTTGCTGCCGCCGCTTTTCTTTCATGCGCAGCCTGCACCGGCAATAAGCAGGAGATCGTGGTAAGCAATGATTCGCAAATTGACCGCACAGAGGAGATGGTAAGTATCGATGCCACCTCTTTAAAAGTTGCATCCCCGGGTGCTTTCAGAATCCTCGATGCGGAAGGGAAAGAACTCCCCTACCAGCTAACCTACGACAATCATATCATCTTCCCCGCCTCGGTGAAAGCCGGTTCTAATGCTGTCTACACGGTGACCGCAGGCTCGCCTGCGGTGATAGATACCTTGGTATGGGGACGCCAATTCCCGGAACGTAAGGATGATATGGCTTGGGAAAACGATCGCTCTGCATATCGAGCCTACGGTCCGGCTCTTCAGCAGTCGGGAGAACGTGCATTCGGCTATGACATATGGACAAAATCCGTATCCAAACCGGTGCTTGAAAAACGCTTCGCTCTCGACAGAAATGAGGGAATATCTTTCCACGTTGATCATGGCGAGGGGATGGATGTCTATGCTGTAGGTCCTACTCTCGGAGGAGGCACCACTGCCCTTCTCGATTCCCTTGGCAACATCGTGTATCCCTATTGTTATCAGAATTATGAGATTCTTGACAATGGTCCCTTGCGCTTCACTGTGCGTCTGGATTATGGCCCCGTATCCGTAGATGGTGATACAGCCGTAATCGAGCATCGTCTAATATCTCTCGACCGTGGTTCATGGCTCAACCGCACGGAAGTAAATTATGAAGGATTGTCTCATGTTGCAAGGCTAACACCGGGTATCGTGGTGCATAGACAGAATCCAACGGGATATACACTTGCAGAAGGATATATGGCATATGCTGATTCAACTGAGAACGCTGCCAATGGTAACGGCGTGATCTTCGTTGGTGTTGTGTCACCTGAAAGCAAGGATTATATGTATCAACAGCTGACTGAACCGGCTGGAGACGCCATTGGACATATACTCGCACCGGTCGATTACGAGAATGGTAAGACTTTCACATATTACTGGGGCTCAGGGTGGAGCAAAGGTGGAATGCCCGATTCCGACACATGGAACGCATATCTCAAAACTTTCTCTGAAAGCCTTAAATCCCCCCTCAAAGTCACTGTTAAATAAGAAGCTGTTTAAGATATGCAAAGTGTTTTTTCATATATAATTAGTCTTGGAGCAGCCGTGATGATGCCTGTGATATTCACTATTCTGGGGGTATGCATCGGCATCAAATTCGGCGACGCACTAAAATCCGGTCTCAAAGTCGGGGTGGGATTTATCGGACTTTCGATCGTGACATCGTTGCTTACATCCGCCCTCGGTCCGGCGCTGGATACTGTAGTTGATATCTACGATCTCCAGCTCCGCGTTTTCGACATGGGCTGGCCCGCAGCGGCAGCTGTGGCTTACAACACCGCCGTCGGTGCTTTCATAATCCCCGTCTGCTTAGGGGTCAACATCCTTATGCTCCTTACCCAGACCACACGCACAGTTAACATTGACCTCTGGAACTACTGGCATTTTGCCTTCATCGGTGCCGTGATATATTTCGCATCCGATTCCCTTGCGTGGGGTTTCTTCGGTGCGATAATCTGCTTTATCATCACTCTCGTCTTGGCAGACATGACCGCAAAGAAGTTTCAGGGATTCTATAAGGATATGGACGGAATCTCGATTCCTCAGCCTTTCTGTGCCGGATTCGCTCCGTTCGCATGGGGTCTTAACAAAGCTCTTGATAAAATTCCGGGTATCGGACGTCTTGAGATCGATGCGGAAGGATTGAAGAAGAAATTCGGACTATTAGGTGAACCTCTCTTTTTAGGAGTAATCGTAGGTATCGGCATCGGATGTCTTACCTGCAAATCCTGGCAGGAGATTATTGATAAGATTCCTTACATTCTTGGTCTTGGCATAAAGATGGGGGCGGTGATGGAACTGATTCCGCGTGTAACAGTCCTTTTTATCGAAGGTCTGAAACCGATTTCAGATGCAACCCGCAGCCTCATTGCCCGCAAATTCAAGAATGCGGATGGTCTTAACATAGGCATGAGTCCAGCCCTTGTGATCGGACATCCCACAACACTCGTGGTATCGCTGCTCCTTATTCCGGTTACGCTGATTCTCGCGGTAGTGCTTCCCGGTAACCAGTTCCTTCCCCTCGCTTCCCTTGCCGGAATGTTCTATGTCTTCCCTCTTGTGCTTCCATTCACAAAAGGCAGCGTACTGAAGACATTTATTATCGGTTTGATAATGCTTACCGCCGGTCTTTACATGGTGACAAACCTTGCTCCGGCATTCACACTTGCAGCGAAAGATGTTTATGCCACTACCGGAGACGGAGCTGTAAACAT
>DAWBVG010000380.1:0-6385 GCA_052279865.1 Muribaculaceae bacterium | reverse complement strand
TCAGTATATCCTTAGCTTCCAGTTTGAAGATCCACTTCCCCTTGTCTATGGTATATCTTAATTCTACGTTCCAGTTAAGATACGTTCTGTTCATGGAGTTCTCAATATATCCGTAGCGTTTGTGTATATTCATGGAAGTACTGAATGAGAATCCCAATGGCAATCTTACCCAGCAATACATAGTTGAGTTTATCATTCCGCTGTTAAGCTTGGACATAAGGAAACTTTCCGAATGGGTATTGTTGAGACTGGCTCCGGCATGTAATTCCGCGACAAACTTAGGGATACGGTAACTGAGCATGAAGCTGTCGCTTAAAGTATAAGACCTCACAACCTGTCTTTCCGGCTCCCGATCATATCCAATCATGTCAGCATAGTTGTTTAAGCCTCCGTTAAGATAGTTCCTTACCTGAAATTGTTTGGAGGAACCGAATTTATACATTATGGAATAACGTAAACTTAAATTATAAATGCCCGATACATTATATGTCCTCATAGTGCGTACACCGCTGTTTGAATCATACCTGTAACCCGTCACCAGACTGTTTTCATTAATATTAGTATTGAAATTGAATGTATTCGTAAGGACATCCCGGTTCCTTATTGAGAATAATGCGTTTATTTGATGAACTGTGGATTTTTTTAGATTGGGATTACCGGTCCAAATATTCATGGGGTCGGTGGTGTTGAGGATGTCGACCATGCTTATCAGATTAGGGGCATTCTGTTTCAACCTGTAATTGATGCGGAGATTGAGTCTCTTGTTTTTTGATGTCCAGTCGAGAAGGCAGTTCTCAATGTTGAAGCGCAGGAAACTGCGGCGCGGATTTGCATCTGTTTCTCCACGGTGATAGAACAGGTCATGACGTTCTGCAAAAAACTTCGGCTCAAATCGCAGCTCGAGTGTGCCATTCTGCGATTTTTTCTTATAGTTCCATGTTACTTTTAATATATGCTGGTTCTTATACAGTTTGCTCGTGTAGCTGTTTGCAAAATCCGGCACAGGCAATTCATCGGGAGCGAATTCTGCCATTGAATTCTCCGCGATTGCCTCAAGCAGAGTAATGTTGGAATTCTTGCGGTTCTGCGTGTGGATGTATTCATAGCTGGCATTGAGATTTCCAACGGGGATATTGAAATAATATCTAGCAAGTCCCTGCAGTTTGAAATTATATTGCGGGCGGTCGCTTTGGAACCTTTTCTGCAACAAAGAAGTAGCCGGAACAGCACCGAAGCAGATGTCTTGCAGAGTGTTCCCGAAAAGCGACTTACGGTCATATCCGGCTGTGAATTTCAGCTCTATGGCATCCGGGCTGTCGGGCATCTTGATTTTCGATTCTCCATAAAGTTGAGCCACATAGCCATGAGAATCCGATTCATATGTTTGCAGATTGCGGTTGATAATGGATGTCTGCAGATCTCTGTAGCTGCCTGAATATATGTCCCTGACAATATCCGGATCCAACCCCTGATGCTCTTTATCGAAAGAGGCGGAAACGGTCTCGTTGTCGCTTTCGTCTTTATTGTAAGAGAACTGAGGCTTTATGTTGAGATTCCAGCTATCCTTCTTGATTTTAAGATTATGGAAGGTCGAGACAGACAGGGTACGCAGTCTGGAATTGATGGCGGAATAATCATAGGTATCCGCGGATTGAAGAAATTTTATTGCATTCGTCACCACATTGTTGTGATTGTCCTTGTGGTGGACATCCACATTGCCATTGACCTCCCATGTGTGGAGCGAGTTGTCCACAAGATAGTCAACGCCTCCGTTGGCTCGCTCTGTGATGCCTTTTTCATCATCCGTGTGTACTTCCCACGAATTTTCTCCAAGACGGTTGTTTTGGTTTATATTGTTTGCATTTCCGTATAACGACAGACGGGAGTTGTTTGTATAATGCATTGCAAACAGTCTGCCGATGTATCGCGACTTTGTTCCTCCACCGATTTCCGCGTTGATCATGTTTCCCGCCATGTGGTCTTTCTTTAGACGGACATCCATAACATATTCTTTGGCGACATCCTCCCTGCTGCCTAAAATGTCTGACATATCATCTTTTTTCTCGTATACGGCTACATTCTTGACCGCATAGGCACCGATATTCTCGAGCAGCACATTCTGATTACCCTTGAAGAAGTCCTTGCCGTTAAGAAGCAAGGTTTCAACGAACCTCCCGTTGACATAGATTTTGTCACCTCGTATCTCCACGCCCGGCATCTGTTTCACAAGAGCGTCAAGCATTGACCCTTCCGGCAGGATGAAAGCATCGGCATTATAGACGATGGTATCGCCCTTATGACAGAACATCACCTTGCTTGCCTTTACAGTAAATTCCTCAAGCGTCCTCACTTTTTCACGACTCATGTATATATTGGGCGCATGAAGTTCTGAATCTCTTTTCTTAAGGTTTTCGATTGGATAAGGTATGTACAGGCTCTCGTATCCGGGTTTGCTGACATGGATGAAATATTTACCATTGACGCGCGGAATATACACCTCATATCTGGATATGGAGTCGTCTTTGATGGTGCCCCTGTCGCGGTCATATTTAAAATCCCGCTGCCCACCCCTGGCTGTAGAAACCAGAGAACTGTCCGCCTTAAGGATCTCAACCTTGACTCCAATGATGTGATGGGAAGTAAGTCGGTCATAAACATACCCGCTAAGGGGAATGCTGTCAACCTTGGAATTGGTATTTTTTATGGTCTGAGGTTCCTCCGCATTGACATGTAACGCGCAAACGAGACAAACAAGTGCTATGTGTAAAGTTAAGAATCTTTTCATGACATATTGAAAACAACGCCGCGGCTATAGCCGCATAATGGATTAAAAATAGTATGTTTACTGTAACATCTATATAAAATAAACAGCACTTATATAGAAATTAATTACAAATGTTATGAAGCTCTAAAATCTCAAGTCTATCATCTTTCCTTAAAAGATAAAGTTCGTCATTGGTAACATATTTAGGACCATAATATGTGTCTGAATCATCTACAAAAAGTTTAGAACATCTGTAAGTTCTGTCATAGATACAGATGTATCTGTTATCTTCAAATCCAAATCCAACAACAAACCATTTATCGCATTCCTGCACAATCAAGTTGGAAATTGGGAATTTTCTAAATTTAGGAGCCCAGGCTTTACCGGAATATTCTTTCTTTATCTCATCCTCAGTAGGCCATAAACCATTAAAATCCAGCCTATATTTAAGATAAGCCTTCCCATTGTCAAGTTCAAATACTTTGGGCTCGATTGATGGCATGTATAATATTTTACCATTTGATAATTTTACAAAATTCTGCATATTGACAATTGTCATTCCCTTAAGATATTCAGGAACGTTTATTACCGTCGTAGATTTGGATGTTAAATTGGGCAGCCAACTCAATTTAGCGTTATCGGAGGATTGATTGGAATAATCCAACCAGATCCCACCGCTGGAATCAACCATGGCATTTTGAGTATTTGATGGCAAATCAAAATGATCTTTGTAATTCCCCAATTTGTCAAAAACAATTATCCGTTTATTTGCTGTATCAAATAATGATATATTAGTATCAGTAACGTTTAGATTATAGGGACAATTAATATCCTTAGGACCCGAGCCCATAGAACAATATGCGAAAAGCTGTCGTCCATCTTCCAAATAAGCATAAAGTCCCGGCGATTTTTGTGAATCCAATGCATATATTGTATCTCCATGGACAATTATGTTGCGAGGAATCCCGATAATATTAAGAACACTTTCATCAAAATTTACAGTAGATATAGAATCAAATTTATCTTTTAACTTTTGAGGTTTAGTAATATCTATATTGACAATCACTGCCTCTCCGTCACCTAAATATATACCTGAATCATCAGATTTAGTATTTTTGTTTACACAGCCTGTTATAAATACAAGTAAACATGTTGGTATTTGTTTTATCAGACTTTTGTTCATTATTATTGAGCTATTAAATAAGGTGTCCAGCCTGATATCTCAATTGTTTATTTATAATAATACAGGCTGGGCACCCTATTGATTAAACTATTTCTAATTTTGTAACACGAACCAGATCAAAGGTATCAACTTTGCATATTTAAATATACTTCTTTAAGTATACTTAACATTGGAGCGCGCAGTAAAGTAAAAGACTTTACAATAGAGACATTACCATAATAACGATGGTTATTGTCATGCGCAACATTCCAGATCTCCTTTACCGGCGCAATTGCAACCCCAGCCGTTCTCATATTCGACTGGCACGACATCTAAATAACCTTTCTCTTCGGTATCTGACAACGCATCGATATTCTCAAGTTGAAGATCAGTTAGACCGTTTCCTGTCGAATGTGTTTTCATCAGGAGATATCCAGATACGCAAAAAATTGCTGCTGAGGCAGCGAAGAAAAATTTCTTTTTCATAAGCATTCGTTTTAATTTAATGTTGTTTAATAAATCCGCAGAGATGGAGCCTCACTGGATTTTGTCTTTCTTTGAAGTATACATCAACATATTTATATATTTGTTGTGATACAGAGTCTGCTTTATAGGTTGCATCGATATTTATCATACCGTCAGGCAAGACTGTTGAAACATCGGAGACCGCGGCAACACAATGACAAGACGTAACTATGTCTTGTACGGTAATATTTTGGGAACTTTTATTTATAAGTTGATAATTTACAAATACACTGTCTCCTGGTGAAACAACACCCATGACATGAATGGGATTGGGGGATGCGATATTTATGTCGTAGGTTTCGATTGCAGCTTCATGCTGTGATCCCAATATTATATTTTCATACACATCTTTGATTTTAGGATTATTTATGGGATTGCCAATTGCGACTATCCTGTTGTCTCCTGTAAGAAGGAATGTTTGATATTTATTATTTCTAGGCAGATGATTGGATTTGTAAAATATTCCTTCATTATCAATAGTTATCGGATGTAAGAAATTCTTCTGTTTTAAAATTTCATTTAGATATTCAGTATTAACATGGCTAACTATCATAACAAAATTTACCCTCACTGTATCCGAAGAACATTTCAAAGAGCTAATGAAATTATCCCATTCTTTTAATCTCATTTTACATCCTGTACAACCGGTTGAATCAATGTATGTGACGATTTTATAATCAGCATCGTTGAAATCATACTCTATCGGAAGGTCTCCAATCTGGAATTGCAGACTATCTGGAATTATTAGTTTTTTACCAATCCATTCTGTCACGATATCTCGTTGCTCCTGATTACCGGAACCACAAGATACCATGACAGGCAGGATAAACCATAACATTAGAAACAATTTCGACATAAGATTAGAACGTAGCTGAATATACACCATTATCTGCAATAACAGTCAATTTATAAGAATCGCAATGGCTGTTAGCTATATCTATTACATGTCCATTTAAAAGATCTGCAATATCATCAGCAATCATTTCTCCGGTTTTGGCATCAGTTAGTCTAACTTCAACCATTGACTCATATTCGCAATAGACAACAATTTCCACTCCATTGCAAGTGAAATAATATGGAGATTTGGATGGCATGTGTGGGTACAGAGGTCGTTCTGGATCTCTTTCTTTTTTTAGAAAACCTGTTATAAACTCTGACGGTCCAATATCGTCTGCTTTTATAAGATTCTCGCACGCCAATTGCATTCCAAATAAGATTGCAATAATCAGTAAAGCTTTTTTCATGAGCGTTCGTTTTAGGTTATGTATCGACTGCAAAGTTATGCTGGCAGATTTTATTTTCCAAATTTTTCAGTCTGTCACGAGCAATATATTGCATCTTGCAAATTATTGATTATCTGATATATACCAACCAGATGAATAATTTTAATCTGTCACGATTTTTTTACCCCAACTTTTTATCTAAATACAGCAAAAAAACGCTAAGCAGATGATCAAATTAAACGTATATGATATACGTGATTCCACAATATTTAGTATCAGTTTAATTTGATCTGGTAATTAATAATTTGGCATTAAGTATGAGATCAAAATTATTTAATATATTGATTAACCAACGCATTATTTTGCGTCTTTCCGGTGACTTAAGCGAGTTCTGTCAGTCTCAATGCCAGCATTGCTCCTTCCTGAACTCCCCATTCATTTAGAGAATAGAGATGAATACTTATCCGTTGCCTCAAGATTTGAAACTCGCATTGAATTCTTAAGCCGATTTTTCATATTATATATTGATCCTACGGAATCTCTATTCATTAAGAATGCAATGGATTCAGTAGAGAAACCGACATACACATACTTCGCGAGTTGATAATGTATGGATATTAGGTTTGGGAAATCGGATCTAAATTCTTTCATCCATTTTTTTGCAACAAAATCTATACATTCATTTAATTTATTTATCTTATCGTCAATTCT
>DAWBVG010000379.1:0-2597 GCA_052279865.1 Muribaculaceae bacterium | reverse complement strand
CGTTTCAGAGGTCTATCCTCTCGCTAATGTATCAGCCGGATTTTCTCCTTCACAGAAACATTCTTTCCGCGCATACTTCCATTTCGGCGCGAACTATCCCGGTGCAAGCGAGAAAACGCCGAATATACTGCAACAGAACGAACTGATGTACTATACCGGCAATCCCGAAATCGGACTTTCCCGACAGGTTACATTCAACCTGTCTTACAACTGGATGCCGTCTAACAAATTCTCGGCTTCGGCTTTTGCCCAATACTTCGGAGAATATAACCTGTATGTGCCTGTTTACGAGCCTTACGACGGTGGGACTGCTTTGCTTCGCACTTTTGAAACTGATGGCGACTATAACCGTACTCAAATCGGAATGTCGTTTAATTACAAACTGTTAAATGGCAATCTTCAACTTGCGGCATCGCCCTCAATTTCAATCTATCGTATGACCGGATTATTTGACATTAAACGGAGTCCGTTCACTTGCAACGCATCGGTTACTTATTATTTTGGTAATTTCTACTTTCAGGCATCGTATCAGACAAGAAACCTGACAGTGCAGGGCAACCGTGGAGTAATATATAAAGACCGTGATTTCTACCAGATACTCGCAGGGTGGAGCCGGGCAAACTGGAATATCAGGGTAAGCGCGATGAATCTATTTCGCAATGACTGGCTCTGTGCTACTAATACGTTGTCAACTCCCTTATATTCAGAAACACGATTCGTTGATGGAAACAACTTTCATCGCCGTTTGAACCTTTCGGTGACATACACTTTCGGTTACGGAAAGAAAGTACAACGGGGCAACGAGGTCGGAGAACAATCAGGCGCATCTTCAGCTATTATGAAATAAGCCACACCAATATTAACGGTATTAATAACATAAAAATAACTTAAGATGAGAAAAGTCGGCACATTAGCTTGTCTCATATTCAGTGTTATGGGCATGAATGCTCAAATCATTGAAACAGGAGAATCTAATCCTGTATGGGGTGTGCGTGCTGCCTTTGATGTAAATCTGCCGGGAAAGGTGCATGGCAATGTGATCGATGATCGAATGTTCCGCAATGGTACATCATTTCGCTTAAGGATAGTGGCAATGTGACAGGCGTACAGCAGGTATTGGTGGAGTACATTTGTCGGAATGTTATGAAATGTCAGGTCTGAAACGACAGTGGTGGTGGGTATGAAAACAATTGAGTCTGCCGGGAGGGCAGACTCAATCTATTCGATTTATCTAATATTTGAGTATGTCGTTTACTCAAATTCTACGAGTGCCTGATCTGTTGCGATGACGTCACCTTCGTTTACAAGAATTCTCTTGATGGTTCCTGCCATGTCAGAGGCAAGGTCATTTTCCATCTTCATTGCTTCGTAAACGAGGAGGAGGTCACCGACCTTTACTGTCTGACCCGGTTTGGCAAGGATTTCGATCACCGTTCCGCCCATCGGTGCGCGGAATACTTTTCCTGTGATCTCCTCAGCTGCTGCTTTGGGAGCTTCTTCAGCTTTTGCTGCCGGTTCCTCAGCTTTCTTTTCTGCCTGTTTAGCTTCGAATTCAGCTTTGCGTTTGTTCTTAAGGAATGTGTTGGCAACAGAGGGGAGGAGTTCGATAAGGAGGAATTCCTCTTCGTTCTGGGCAAGCTTCACGCCGCCGAATTCAGGCAGTTCCGGATTTGCCGGTTCACGGAAGGAGCTTGTGTCGTAGGGACGTTCCTCTGCAGAACCTGTGATTTTCTCGCGGAATGCAGGATCAATGGCAACCGGTGTGTGACCATACTCACCTTTAACAAGAGAGATGAACTGATTATTCTTATTGGAATAGTCGGGAGCACCTTTGCGACGGTCGAGAGCGAGAGCCACCGCCTGTGAGCCTACAATCTGGCTGGTAGGTGTTACGAGCGGCACAAGACCTGCGTCGCGGCGAACTTTAGGGATGAGTGCCATAGCCTCATCGAGCACGTCTTCTGCCTTGAGGGCGCGGAGATTGGCAACCATATTGGAATACATTCCGCCGGGAACCTCAGCGTTCTTAACAAGTTCATTGGGTTTGGGGAATCCGAAATAAGCCTCGATCTTGTGGCATGCATCAAGAAGATCTTCCTCGCGGTTTTCATTTGCAGCGGCGATGGCGCGATCAAACTCTGCATCGATCTCTTTCGGCATCTTTGCATAGTACTCATCGAAGTCGTTGGGCCATTTATCCTTGTTGAGGTCGAAGTCGGCAAGAGCCTTACGTGCCTCAACCAGTTCTTTACGGATTTTGGCAACAGCGTCCATATTGACTGCAACCTCGATTCCGAGTTTCTGGCAGAAGATCCATACCAGCTCAATCGCAGGAGCTGCAGAGCCGCCACCGAACCACCAGATATTTGTATCAACAATATCTACGCCTTTGATGATGGCTGTGAGAACTGAAGCCAGACCATAGCCGGGGGTGCAATGTGTATGGAAGTCAACGGGCACTTTGAGCGCCTGTTTCAATTTGGGCATGAGGGTGAAGATTCTTGACGGGTTCACAAGACCTGCCATATCTTTAAGGGTTACCATTTTTGCACCCAGAGCTTCCATCTCTTTTGCTTTCTCTACAAAATATTCATCCG
>DAWBVG010000378.1:0-1907 GCA_052279865.1 Muribaculaceae bacterium | reverse complement strand
TTCATCATGTTCAACAACAACGACTGTATTGCCAATCTTCTGAAGGTTACGAAGCACGCGGATAAGTTTTTCGGTGTCGCGTGAATGCAGTCCGATACTTGGCTCGTCAAGTATATAAAGCGATCCTACTAATGAACTGCCGAGAGAGGTGGCGAGATTGATTCGTTGGCTTTCGCCTCCTGAAAGGGTGGATGACAGTCGGTCGAGTGTCAGGTATCCAAGTCCGACTTCATTGAGGAATCCTAACCGTTGGTTTATTTCCATCAAAAGTCGCGAAGCAATCTTCTCATCGGTCTCATTGAGTTTGATATTACTGAAAAATTCAGCTATTTCCGAAACCGGCATCTTCACTAATTCGGTAATGGTTTTCCCCGCGACCTTGACATATTCCACATCTTTACGCAAGCGGGAGCCGTGACATTCGGGACATGTGCTTTTGCCGCGATATCGAGCTTTCATCACGCGATACTGAATTTTATCCTGGCGAGAATCTATCCATTTGAAGAAACCGTCGATACCTTCCCAATGGCTGTTGCCGTGCCAAAGAAAATCTTTCTGGGCATCAGTGAGATCCATGTATGGAGTGTGGATAGGGAAGTTGAAATGAGGTGCGATATGAATGAGATGTTTTTTCCATTCATTCATCTTGTCTCCGTTCCAGCATTTCACTGCATTCTGATATATCGACAATGTCTTATTGGGGACAACCAAATCCTCGCTGATGCCGAGCACTTTCCCAAAACCTTCGCACACCGGACACGCGCCATAAGGATTATTAAAATTGAACATCAGATCATTTGGTTCACGGAATTCGATGCCATCGGCAACAAAACGTTTGGAGAACTGATGTTCATGGGCGCCATCCTTGCCCCATATTTTTATGATGCATTCATCATGCCCTTCATAATATGCGGTTTCTACAGAATCTGTAAGACGTGATATTTCATCCTTGTCATCGGAAACGGAAAGGCGGTCGATAAGAAGTCGGTATCCGAGTGAAGAGTCCGGTGTGCCTTTCTCACGGAGATCGCTTATGGCAATAAATTCACCATCCTTTTCAAGACGTGAGTATCCTTCTTTCAGATATATTTCCAATTGCTGGTCAAAGGTTCTGCTTTCAGGCACGCGGATATCTATAAGCACAGCCATGCGTGTGCCTTGAGGATATGACAAAGCAGTCTTAACCATGTCTTCAATGCCGTGTTTTTTAACTTCAAGACCGCTGACAGGGGAATATGTATGCCCCACGCGGGCAAACAGCATGCGGAGATAGTCATAGATCTCTGTGGCTGTCCCGACAGTGCTTCGCGGATTGCGGGTGTTGACCTTTTGCTCGATGGCTATAGCCGGGGGAAGACCTTTGATGTAATCGCATTCAGGTTTTGCCATACGACCGAGAAACTGTCGGGCATAAGCTGAAAGGCTTTCGACGTAGCGTCGCTGGCCTTCCGCATATAACGTGTCGAATGCCAGGGAAGACTTACCGCTTCCGCTGACACCCGTTACAACAATAAATTTATTGAGGGGCAAAGAAATATCTACATTTTTAAGATTATTAACTCTTGCTCCCTTTATGATGATGTTCTTCTCTTCCATTGTAATCTAATATCCCTTTATAACTAACAAATACCGCGCCAAATTGTGTTATCGAGAAGATATAACTCATAGGTAAAAAGTAAAAAGTAAAAAGTGAGAAGTGAAAAGTGAGAAGTGAAAAATTGACATGACTCTACAATATGAATTAACTTATATTTAGACGCCAAGGAGAGAAGGGCAAAGTTTGATTAAATTCCATAAAGTCGCTTTGCTCCTGCCAAGCCGCCGAGCCAGTGATGGAAATATTGCGACAAGTCGTAGCCGTATGTAGGAACCTCAGGTCGTAGCTGCTGTTGCTCGCAACTGCAGCC
>DAWBVG010000377.1:0-6798 GCA_052279865.1 Muribaculaceae bacterium | reverse complement strand
TCGATGCAGTGGCGGTATGCCCAACGCTCTTGTGCCTCGGTTATGGGTCGCAGTGTGGCGGATAGTCTTGCCACCTCTTTTTGTATCTTGGTCTTTGGTTTCATAGCCGTAAAGTGTTAAAAGTCAAAAAGACTTGGTTGTGCGATTTTGGGATTGCTCTCGGTGGTTTTCTTTTCGGTGGTCTTGGGACGGCGCATTTTCGCCATTTCTTGCTCCGCAAGCGCTGAAGCGATAACCTCGTCACGGAGTTTGTTGATGGCGTCCTGCCGTGCCTGTTCCTTTTCTTCCTCGGTCAACTCGACCGTATGGTTGACTACCACTTGGCAGTTTGTCAAGGGCTTGCCGACCTCAATCTCGTTCTCCTCCCAATAGTGGACTGCCATTCCGAAGATTTCATCATCGGCAAAGCCGTTGCAACCGCTTTTCTGCACTTGATTGATGATGTATGTAACGCAGTCCTCCATTGATTTGGTGGGGTTTGCAAACTTGACGGCAAATAGGGCGTCATTCTCCGCCATACCTTCAAGGTATTCCCTGATGGTGTCGTTAAAGGCTCGTGTGCCTTTGTTTTCTTTTGTCGTTGCCATAGTCGTATGAGTTTAGAGTGTTGCGAGTATCATATTTTCAATCTCCGTGCGGTTGAGTTCAGTGTGGAAAAGCCAGCTTATGAAAAGTCTGCGCCCCGCAGGTTTGAGTTCCCGATACAGCTCGCGGTATGTTGAGATGTTACCGTTGAGATAGGTTTCCACCATATACTCGGCGATGTTGTCAACCTCGTAATATTTGGCTTGCTGTTCCCAAGTCTTTGAATGTCTTTTCGTTGCCATAGTCGTAAATATTTTCAGAGTGTTAAAATCCAATAGATAGCCCCGATTGCGGTAAGGATTGAAATGAGCCAGCCTATTCCCCTCAGTATAGGTTTCGCTATCGCCCACAACGCTATCCCGATAACCGCCCCTATGATGATTGCCACCGCCTTGACCGCTCTTGTGATTATGCGGTATTGATAGGAGGATTGGCGAGCTTGCCTTGACCTAATATCTTTATGTTTTCCTGTGGCTTTCATATCGGTGGGAGCTTTTTTTTAACCATGCGTCCAAAGACAGTGTGGTTGTATGAGTTGCTTGACACCTGAAAGGCGTGGGACGGCAAAAGAGGGATGTTCGGGCCTTGACGTAAAAAATACGAGCCGACGCAGGAGGTCTGGAGATTTTTTATGCCAAAGCCAAAAGAATATCCCTTCGCCACACGTTAGGTTATGGCAAGCAACTCGTACTGACCAACTTGTTGATGGTACGCCTTGTTGAAAAGGCTCCCCCGGATGAAAGGCCATGAAAACATAAATCGTCGCTGACCCGACGGTGGCGGCGATGGATTGAAACACTGAAAAAAAGAGAAATCGGTGCAACCCCGATAAAAAAGAAGTGTGCCGCAATGACGAGGATCTGAAAAGCCCGTCATTACGACACTGTTCTTTTCGGTGGATGCTGTTCAAGCGGTGATTGAAGGGGCGGTCGTAAAGTCCTTATCCGGCAATGCGTCCCGGAACACGGACGACAACCATTCAGTCTTATGGTGACGGCAGCGTCCCCCGATGCCATTCCATAAGGCGATGGCCGTTGTCGGCGTTCAGCATTGCCCATAGGCGTGATGCGGTCAACGGGTGTCAGTGGACTTGTCCACCGTCACTTGTTGACGGCATATCGCCGCAGACACGGAAGACCGCCCCGTCTCTCACCGCTTTCGTATCAATAATAATAGCTATTGGGAACATTATAGTGTGGCAATTCGTTGTTATGTGAAAAATATTTAGTAACTTTGCCACATAAACAATAATGATATGGACAAGACCATTGCACGGAATCTAAAGAAATTAAGAGAGACTGCCCGTTACACTCAGGAAGATGTGGCGCAGGCTCTTGGCATCACACGCTCGGCTTACAGCAATTATGAATCAGGGGACAGAGAGGTGCCCTACGATGTCATTGAGAAAGCAAGCGATTTCTTCGGATGTGATATGACAGTATTGTTTGAGGAAAATGAGAATGTGGACGCCATGATTCTTGCATCCGCGTTCCGCATCGACGGGATTGCCCGTGAGGATGCGGGCGAGATTATGCGTTTCAAGGACATTGTAAAGTCTTACCTTAAAATGGAGGCAATAGAGGCAAGATGAAAGCGTCGTTATTGAATCTTGTGGAAAGTCAGGTTTCTAAATTCCGTCAGATGACGGGATTGAGCGACAGCGAGGCGGTCAATCTCAAAAGTCTGCTGCTGAAGCTGAACGTGCTGACCATATACCGTCCGTTGTCAAAAGATTTTTCGGGCATGAGCCTCAAAAGTGGCGACAGGCGGTTTATGCTGGTTAATTCCAGCCATCCTAAATGTCGGCAGCATTTTACCATAGCCCATGAACTATATCATCTGTATTTAGACCCCAATCCGACACCTCACAAATGTATGGCTGAGGGTAAGAAAAGCGATGTTGAGCAATGCGCCGATGCTTTTGCCCTTATGTTTCTTATGCCGGCGGATGGAGTGAGACAGATGATACCGGACAATGAGCTGATGGCAGGTCGCGTATCGTTGGCATCGGTATTGCGCATAGGACATTATTTTTCCGTCTCCTTCTCGGCCGTTCTCAACCGCCTGTATGATCTGAAACTGATAGACCGTGGAGAACGCGACACATTCAAGGAATACCCGGTGAAGAAAACAGCAAGGGAGTATGGCTATGACACGTCTCTATATGAACCGGGCAATGAGAATCTTGTAATCGGGGATTTCGGAGAAAAAGCCCGCAGACTTTTCGACGGGGAAAAAATTTCCGAAGGGCACTACATGGAACTATTGCATAAAATCGGCATAGATGACAACGAAGACTAAAATCGTGCTTGATGCCGATGTGATTATCCATTTTGTCAAGGCAGGGCAACTCAGCCTCCTGCTTGACATATTTCCCGAATACCAATATCTGATTCTTGATGTGGTATATGATGAAGTGACGGTAAACAGAATTACGAAAACCCAGATTGACAACACGCTCAAATTCTTTGCCTCACGCATTGTGAATGTCAAGTTTGACCCTAAAGGGGAATCCCGGTTTGAATATGCACGACTGCGTAACACATTACTTTTAGGCAAGGGAGAAAGTGCCTGCATGGTGTATTGCCGCGATAACAAGGATGTTCTCGGCAGTAGCAATCTCAAGGATATAAAGGAGTATTGTACCAATCATCAGATAACATATCTGACTACGATTGATTTTCTCTACTATGCTTTCATCAGGAAGAAAATGACAAAAGAAGATGTAGCCGCATTTATTGCGGAGGTCATCTCCAAAGGCAGTAAGCTACCCTCTGTCGATATTGAGAAATATATCCCTACGAGTAGTATTTAAGAAATGCCAATCAAATTGTTAGGAATTGCTAAATCGAACTCTCGGACTTGCGTAGCCGAGATAAAATGACTAAATTTGCATTAGTGATTGGAGAACCGGTAGAGACCGATTTTCAAAGCCGAAAACTAGGTCATAGACTTTGGCACTAAAACGGCACTATTAAAAATTTGTCAATTCTAACTATTTGATAAAGCCGCATTTAGGCAGTTGGGCTACGCCCCCTGTCTTTCCGCAAATATATATTAGGAAATTAAACTAAATTACACCCAATTTTACACCCAGTTTGGGGCGCAAGATTGGGTGTTACTGTAACTATTCTACTAAATAAAATTATGTCATACATTTATAATGAATTGACAATAGAACAGAAGTGTGCAGTTCTTGGCTTTGCAATAGATTTCTGTGGATGTAATAAGAATCCTTCACCAAAGCAGCTCACAGAGGTAGAGGAGCTATTGACTGATATTGGTCAAGAATTAAATGTACCTAAAGAGAAAGTTGAAAGTTTTGTGAATACAATGCAAGCTAATGGTGGGCTTGTATATGCCATAAAAGTCCTTAAGACAATTGAAAACAAACGTTTCTATGGTTTATTCTACCCATATTTCTATAGTGTTGTTGCTATTTTGAATTCTCCAGAAGGATTGACAAAACTTGACAAAATTTATGACTATGATTTTGGCTGCGACGATAAGGAAATAAAAAATATTTGGGAATTATTTAAAATAAAAGATTTTAGAAAAAACAATACAATCAATATTAGCACTAATCATTATACTTCATCTGCTACATTTGGAGAAATAACAACGACTTTCAGAGGAGTTAAAAGTGATCTCCCCGATTATGTTGTTGAAAACATACCACAGGAGATGCTGGAAGTTATTATGAGTATAGATTGTAGTGTCAATAAACTTATAGCAGATCGAACGAGTATAGTTGCTGTAAAGAATACTATTAAACAAATAAAACCACTTGTTAAGAATGTAGATGAAAGTAAGGATCCTGCAACATTGAATTGCAAGAGTTTATTATCAAAAAGAATTTCTATAATATTTATAAATGTTATCGAAAAGGCTATAAATGATACAATTGAAAATGAAAATATCGATCAAAAAACTAAACAATCTTTCCTAAGAATTCAATTAGAACAAGCAAGAGATGTAATTAATTGGTTGAATAAATTGGTTTACCCTG
This sequence comes from Muribaculaceae bacterium, assembly GCA_052279865.1. Classification (GTDB taxonomy): domain Bacteria; phylum Bacteroidota; class Bacteroidia; order Bacteroidales; family Muribaculaceae; genus Lepagella. The sequence continues at coordinate 2,204 of DAWBVG010000377.1, read as the reverse complement.
CAAATTTTGAGAAATGGTATTCAGGTAAAATAGATGAATTTAAGCATATTGGTCAGTTATATGGTCTAAATCCTAAATATTGGGAAGATAAAGGAGGTTGTTACATTGCAACAATGGCATATGGAGATTATGAACATCCCAAAGTGATAGTCTTGAGGCAATTTAGAGATTCATATTTATCGAAATATAAATGGGGACAGAAGTTTATCAAGTTTTATTATACACATTCCCCGCGCTGGGTTGAACTGTTGAAAAATCACAAACATATTAATTTTCTCATCCGGATAATGCTAGATTCGTTTGTATGTTTATGGAAAAAAACTTCTCATTATAGAGAGTAAAGCGAAATATTTTGTGCTGACACTGATATTTCTAAAACTTTATTTTTGCATTCCCGTGAAGCACTTGATTTTGGGAAAGGTCTCTATGTAACGAAGTGATAATAAGTATATAATGAAAACGGAGCGGTGTAATGTGGTGGGGGATGTGGTGTTTCGGAAAGCTGCTGAGTCGGATGTTCCTGCGATAACGGCAATTCTCAAGATGGCTGTCAGGCAGATGCTTGCTGAGGGAAAGCAGCAGTGGAATGAAAATTATCCGAATGAAATCCATGTGCGCGCGGATATTGATAAGGGCGTAGGCTACGTTTTGGAAAAAGATAAAGAGATTGTGGCTTATGCTGCTGTCGTGTTTGATGGGGAGCCGGCTTATGATTCGCTCGATGGCAAATGGCTGTCAGACGAAAAATATGTGGTTGTGCATCGAATGGCTGTCAGTCAGACTATGAAAGGTAAAGGATTGGGACGTGTCTTAATGGAGACCATAGAGGAGTATGCACGCACACTTGGTGTAAAAAGTTTCAGGATTGATACTAATTTTGATAATTATGCCATGCTTGCTCTTCTCAATAAATTAAGTTTCACTTATTGTGGTGAAATCCAATATGAGAGTGGCTCTCGCAAGGCTTTTGAAAAAATCATTGTTTAATTGTTTAATAGTGCGAAGCGCATTTTTGAATTTATATGATACAGGTAAAGTAATGTGGTCTCATGTCCATATTTGTTCGCTCATAAAATAAAAATATGTTTTGTTGGTGCAATTTCTCAAGATGCAGTCGGCTACACAATAATATAAACTAATGGGGCATACAATCTGTTTAAAGAATGATCATTCAAATTATTCTTTTATGACAGATATCAAGATAAAAAGGGCGTATGACGCCCCTTCGCCAGATGATGGCTTTAGAATACTTGTTGACAGATTGTGGCCAAGAGGTCTGACGCATGAGCGTCTGGATTGTCAGCTTTGGGCAAAAGACATAGCTCCATCTTCTGAACTGCGAGAGTGGTTTCATGCCGATATTCCGGATAGATGGCAGGAATTTGAAGAAAAATATAAAGCCGAACTCCGGAATTCACCGGAATTCGGACAATTTTTAAAGACTGTCGAATCTCACCCGGTCGTAACATTTGTATATGCTTCGCGTGATGTAGTTCATAACGAGGCTGCCGTGCTCCAGACTATCTGCCGGGAAGTTTAAATCCACATTATATCTTTTTTAAGATAGCGACATTGTTCTCATATCGCGGAAAAGAGATTTGACCATCTTTAACTATAGAACGTTTGCCGGTATATAACTCTTGAACTTCATCACCCTCCCGGAATATATTATAGGTTTTGATGGTTTGTCCTTCTTCAGGGCGTAGACGTATAAGTATCTTGTTGTTATGGTCATATCTCACCACGGTATGGACGTCTAAAATCTTTTGCTTTCCTGTAGAGATTACTGGATTGGATTTCCTGATAGTGCCGAGTTTGTGGAAATGCGACAGGGTGATCGAATCCATGTCGTTCCAGTTCATATCAGAACGGAATGCCTGATTACTGTCAACGTTTAATTTAGCGTCGCTGAGTTTGCGACCGGTCTCATCTCCATAGAAAATCTGAGCTATGCCCGGAGAGAGGAGTAGGGTAGTGGCACAGTTTATCATGTTTGTTGAATCCGCATCGCGATGGTATGAATTGTTTAGATAACTAAATGGATGCCAATTACTGTGAGCGGCAACGCTATCGGCATACGCTTGCCACACATAAGCTATTGCATCAAGATCCCCCTTCTTGGGAAAATAAAAATTAACCATGCTTGAAAAACCGGCGTCTGCGTAATCCGGCTTGTGATCGATTGATGCGCAGTCAAAATCACC
>DAWBVG010000376.1:0-4479 GCA_052279865.1 Muribaculaceae bacterium | reverse complement strand
TCTTATAGTGTCTCTCCTTCACGATTCCATGGCGGAAAGCGTAGAGGAGTTCGGAGAGTTCGTCGATCTGTGCCTGGAGTTCGTCGCCCTTGTCTGTGTCGCGTACGCGCATGCGATGGCGTGAAAGCTCCACGATCTGTGTGGTCGATACAATGTCGGAACCGTTACGCACAGCCTCTTCCGCCGATGTGAAGGGTTCATGCTGCACGAGCTGGAACCCGCTGCTGTGGAACACGAGGGTGTATCCGGCGATGCCCGTGGTGCGATGGTATGCCTTGGCGAAACCTCCGTCAATCACCATCATCTTGCCGTTGGCGCGTATAGGGCTTTCACCCTTGGCGGCACGCACCGGCACGTGTCCGTTGATGATGTGGCGGTGGTCACCATCCACGCCGAAAGCATCGAGAATCATGTCGCAGATTTCCTCATTGTTGCGGAGCTTGAAATACCATCCCTTTTCCTCTACATGGGTCTCCGGATCATCGATGAAATAGCGTTCGAACGTAGCCATCTTCGACTTGTCGAACAATGGCGAATCAGGACCGCACCATAGATACCAGAAGAAATCTCGGGCATAACTGCGCATCTCAGCGGAAGAATCGTCGTTGAACGCCTCGCGCATTGTCATGCCGATCTTATGGAGGAGCTCGCGTCCTTTATATCTTTTGCCGTAAACCTCAACCTCCTTCAAAGTTCCGTCCTCATTGAGCGGCAGCGAAGCGTGGAAGAGAAGATTGGAATTATAGATGCCATACATGCAGCCGTTTGAGAAGAGGCAGTCGATATGCTTCATCAGTTTGTCGCTGACGCTGAACGAATGACGGAGTTTATCAACGAGCTCACGCTCTTCGGGAGTCAGAGCTGTCGGATCGGCTGGATCAACAGTCGGGAAATTAGTATCGTTAAGAAGATACTCTTTCCCGTCGAGAGTGATGGTTCCGTTATTCTTATTGATTTTTGAGAGAAGATCGCGATCGGTCAAATTCCATTCCGGATGAGCCTTCGCCATCTGCGCCTCCAGCTTGAACTGGATGATGGCTATGGCTTTGTGCATGCGGGCTATCAGAAGACGCGATTTCTCGCTTATGGTATTCTCATCCTCGTTGGCGAGGTGGGGGAGGAAATGAGTGCAGGGATCATCGCCATATGTCTCCATGGCGAAAGTAGCGAGTGGCACAAGGTTGATGCCGTAGCCATCTTCGAGGGTCGTCATATTGTTATAGCGCAGCGACAGACGCAACACGTTTGCCATGCAGCATTCGTTGCCTGCTGCCGCGCCCATCCAGAGCGCATCATGATTGCCCCACTGGATATCGAATCTGCCATAATCGCAGAGAATATCCATGATGATGTGGGCACCCGGACCGCGATCGAATATATCGCCCAGGATATGGAGCTGGTCGATGCTCAGACGGTGAATCACATTGCAGAGCGCAATGATGAATTCATCAGCCTGTCCGGTAGAGATTATTGTCTCGATAATACGGGAGAAATAAGCCTGCTTATCATCGTCGGAAGGAGATTCATGCAGGAGCTCCTCAATGATATATGCAAACTCTTTGGGGAGCGACTTGCGCACCTTCGAACGTGTATATTTCGAAGACACCGACTGACACACGCGTATCAGACGATGAAGAGTGATATTGTAGAAATCGGCAAGCTGACTTTCCGAAGCGCGGATGATCTGCAATTTCTGCTCCGGATAGTAAATCAGAGAGCAGAGCTCGCGTATTTCCTGTTCGCGCATGGTCGTGCCGAAAAGCTCTGTAACCTTACGCTTTATATTGCCCGATGCATTGCGCAGGATATGGCGGAACGCCTCATGCTCTCCATGAAGATCCGCCACGAAATGTTCCGTGCCTTTGGGGAGGTTGAGGATCGCCTCAAGGTTTATTATTTCGGTAGAGGCAGCGCTGATATTCGGGAAAGACTGTGCGAGAAGTTCCAGCACACGTCGGTCGTTTTCCACGCGCGTCTCCGTTATGTTTTTCGATATAGGTGTCATTCTATCTTAATTATCCTGCAAAGATAGTAAATAGTTTTCAGTTTCCGGCTCTTGCATTGATAAAAAGGGCGCGCTGTCGGTGAGACAACGCGCCGGGATGACGATTATGGAAATCAATTATGAAAATAGAGATCAGGTGAGGTAGTTGGCGAAGATGACGAGGATGATGGTGGCGACGATGATGAGCGTTTCGAAAATTGCCGCTACGATCATCGTGGTCTTCGAAGCTGCGCGATAGTTGAAGAGGACGCATCCTGCCGTCCATGCAAGGGCTACGCCTGGGATTATGAAGCAAAGTGCGAAGGTCATGGATGCCAGACTGCATATGATCGGCACTATGGATGATGAGTAGTAGGCTATGTTCCAACCGAAGGCATCAAGAAGAACGTTGTTGCCGAATGCGCTTGTAGCTATGAATGCCGCGAGGAAGAAGACAAAGAAACCAGTAGCAACGAGTGTAGCCGCCGAACCGATCAGTCCCAAAAGACCCATCAGGAATTTACCTAAAATGGAGAATGCGTTTTCGGTGATGTTAACCACGCTGTCGGCTGCCCTCTGAAAAGGAGGGGGTGTGGAGGAAAGCACTTCCTGTCCGATGGTATCTACCGTGACGGGGTTGCCCTGCATTTCCAGAACGCGGCGGGGATTGTTGGCAGCGGGAATTACCATCCATGCGATGAGATAGATGAGTGTCAAGGGCCACACGTAGGTCACGCAGCAAAGCACTACATACAGCAGGCGCATGATGTTGGCATCCCAGCCGAGGTATGTTGCCAGACCTCCCAATACTCCGCCGAGAACCTTGTTGTTGAGATTGCGGTAAAGACGCTTGCGGGGTTGACGCTCTTCGCAAGTGTTGGCGGTTGATGCGTCAGCATCATAGGGATGAGGAGGAATGTTGGCTTCGTTGATGTCGCCGATATCGGCAGGTTTGCCCATAATCTCGATTACGCGATTCACGTCGCTATAAACGATCGCGTTTGCACCGGATGCTATCTGCTCGTCGAAAAGTTCGGATATACGGCTCTCGATATCGTTTACGATTTCATCCCCTTCAGCACCGGAGAATGCCGCGCGCAGTTGGTTGAGATAGTTCTGGAGAAGATCGTAGGCATCTTCATCTATATAGAATACCTTGCCGTTTATGTTGACAGGAAATGTTTTTTTCATAATTGATCTGTTTTAAGAGGTTGTTGATCTTGAATTGGTTGTTGATCTTGATTTAAAAGATGGTTAACGGATTTTGAGATTTCGCACCATGACTGATGCAGCTCATTTAGGAAATGCGATCCCATCGGAGTGATGGAATAATACTTGCGAGGCGGACCGGAGGGTGATTCCTCCCACCGATAGCTGAGCAATCCATCATTTTTGAGTCTTGTCAGCAGAGGGTAGAGGGTTCCTTCCACCACAATCAGATGCGCGTCTTTCATTCGCGATATAATCTCAGAGACGTAGGCATCGCTACGGCTCAGCAGAAGCAGCACGCAAAATTCGAGCATCCCCTTCCGCATCTGAGATTTCAGATTATCGATGTTAGTAGCCATAATTTGTTCTTTTTGATGTCGCAAAGGTAATAACTCTTATAGTACTATGCAATACAAAGTACTATGAATTAACAATAATTAACATAATAGAGATGCGAAAAAAGGGAAGAAGGAAAGATTGATTAAGGGCGCGACGGCAAGTGGGGCACCAAGGTGCCGTCACTCAACCGGCTTCGCCAGACATCTCGGCTGGGACAGACATAGAGACAGCTATAGAAGAACAGACATAGAGACAGATATAGAAGAGATGAACCAACGGGGAGGGGAGGATGTTAGAGAGATACAAAAGGTTATTGTGAATTATAAAAACAATATAGAGAAATTATAAAAATTTAGTGCTATGGATACACAGAAAATTAAGGAACTGAAAGAGGATAAGGGTGTGGTGCTGGTTGAGTTTTATGCGTCTTGGTGCCCTCATTGCCAGAGAATGATGCCGGTAGTGGCTGATGTGAAGGCGTTGCTCGAAGGGAGAGCAAATGTCTATCAGTTTGATATCGATGAGAATGAGGAGTTTGCTAAAGAACTCGATGTGACGTCTATACCTACTTTCATCGTATTTAAGGATGGTGAGGAAAAATGGCGTGGCAGCGGTGAAATGGAAGGTGCTACACTCGATGCAAAAGTGGAAGCCTATCTTTGAGAAGTAAGAAGTGAGAAGTAAGAGGTAATAAGTCATAAAGCCGCTTACATGAGATTCGGATATGATTCATCGATATGATTCTTTGAAACTAAATGAGATTCGGATATGATTCACCAATCTGATTCTTTGAAACTAAATGAGATTTGAATATGACTCTGCTGTCTGATTTTCTGAAACAGTTGGGGGTTGCCCATACGGAAAGCTACAGCGACAAGGCGTTTAATACGATGTCTTTCAAGTCGCTGTTCGGCTTTTCGCGGCTGCTTGATTCGAATGGTGTGGAA
>DAWBVG010000375.1:0-4161 GCA_052279865.1 Muribaculaceae bacterium | reverse complement strand
GCTGTTACTTTCAACAGCTGCCTCGCGACTTCTGCACTCTTACGTCTCACTTCTGCCTTCTCACTTCTTACTTCTTATTTCTCACCTATTCCTTTCCTTATTATACAAATTGCTGTGTTAACGAACCTTACTTATATTTAAACTCTTGTAAATAAATGGCATTAAGGCAACTATTGCCTATTTTACACGTTTAAAAGGTACAAAGCAATATGGATAAGACCCTCAAGGTTTCGTGAGAAAGTTTGCGAGTCGAAGTTTAGTTAGATATAGTTTATAGTGGAATCGTGATAAGCCCGCATTGACTGCGGGCTTATCTATTTATTACCAATTATTTAAGTTTCGCAAGCTTCAACTTAAAGTTTAAGAGTTTAGAAGTTAAGTAGTTTATCAGATGCGAATATGACTGAATTTTCATTTTTTCGCATCAAACAAATAAACTCATAAACTGCGCGAAGCGTGCTTAAACTTATAAACTTCAACTTTTCGCTTGCGAAAGTTGAATAATTAAATCACTTCAATATTGCGATATGACTAAAATGTATTAATTTTGTGTTATATTATTAAACTTTAGCAAGCGTAAAGTTGTGGTTTAATATTTCAATGCGTGTTTGACACGTTTATTTATTTGATAATTAAGAAATAAAACAGATATGGTTATTCAACGTTGGCAATCAGTGCTGCTTTTGGTAGCAGCTGTGGCAATGGTCACATTCACATTTTTCTCTCTTGGTCAGATTCAGCTTCCTGAGTATACTTTAAATTTCACTACTCTTGGCTTTTATATTGAAGGGGAAGCTACCGATGGAGCTGCATCAGGATATTATATGCATACCTTACCGTTCTTCATTGTGTCATTGATGTGTGCAATCATTCCTTTGATAAACATATTTCTTTTCAAGAATCTGCGTCTGCAAAAGACATTGTGTCTTATAGGAATTCTCTTTGTAATTGCATCTGTAGCTATAGGAAGTGGTTATAGATATTGCACATTTGAGGGCGTTTCGGTAAGTTGGTCTTCACTCATAATTGCTCCATTGATTGCCCTGATAGCACTTGTGATGGCATATAGCCGAATAAATGCAGATCAAAAAATGCTCCGTTCTGTTGATCGGATCAGATAATCACCTTTAAGGGTTGATGTAGTCTAAGTGAATGGCATTCAATTCCAATATTCCGGCTCTCAATAATGTATGAGTTTTCTCTTTTGCGTCTTACTGAAGGATGAATCACAATTCGGGATGGTTTGAATGTTTCATATACATCTTTGATATTACCTTTATAGCCTCCTGCAATTACGAGATAATCGCATTTGCAGGGGGCAATTTTTTTCGGAAGATCACAATCGATGGCAGTGATTGAGGATGCACCGATATTTATATTGGAAATCTTTCCCTTATCCATCAGAATCAGGTGTTCTTTATTACCTTTCTTGATATTTATTGCAACACGATAGTAATTGTTAGTGATGATGAAACTATTGTCTGAAACCCTATCTGCCTGAAGTGGTATGATTGATATCGAAATTATCATCAATACTATCCCTGAAAACATCAAGGGCTTCCAACGTTTCACATTTAAAAACAATCCTGTCAACACCAGTCCTGTAAACCATAAGATTAAAGTCTCATAACTAATTTGTGCATTAATTGTGTTTCCATTTCCGATCCATTCCAAGAATATTTTTATTGTTTCTAATGTCAAATCAAGAAACCTGCGTAAGTAATATATATCCAATCCGCACCCTGCAAAAAAGAGATATATCATGGCTATTACAATATAGAATGGAAGTAAAGGAAGAAGAATAATATTGGCTGGAATAAATGCCAACGGGAATGATTTGAAATAGTATGCAGTAATTGCCCAGCTTCCGAATGTTGCCACAATAGTGGCAGAGAATAATGATGCTATTTTATAAAGTTTTGGATTTGTTTTATGTTCAAAAGGATTTATATGCGAGGCAAATGCCGCCAGAGAAGCGACACACACAAAACTTAGTTGGAAACCTATGTCAAATAAAGCAAAAGGTGAGAGCGGCAAGATAATCAGAGAGGCGGCAAAAAGAGAATTGAATACATATTTTTTCCTTTCGAGAACCATTGCAATTGCTGCGAAAGATACCATAATGCAAGCTCGCACTGTAGATGGAGCCATCCCTGTTATAAAAGCATATATCCACAACATGCCGGCTGCCAACATAAGCCGTGTTTTATATTTGCCGGCAAAATTAAATGGGAAAAGAATAAACAATAGCATTCCTCCAATTATGCCCATATGCATTCCGCTGAGCGCAAGAACATGGGCTACACCGGCATCAGCAAATATTTCATGTGTTGTTGAATCAAGATAATTACGATCTCCCAGAAGCACTGTTATTAAGAAATTCTGTGTTTCTTTCGATAAATGTGTGTTTTCAATGTAAATTTCAATATTGTTGCGTATTTTGCGCGAAACAGATATCAGGGACGAGTCGTGGCTCTCAACACATATGCTTCTGTCATACACATTGCATGTATAGAAAATCCCTTTTGAATGCATGAAGCTTTTATATCCTGTAAAGAAAGAGTTAGGATTATCCTGAATAGTTTTAATCGTTGCGGGAAACTTTATATTATCTCCAACAGAACATCCGGCATCAGAACCAACGCATTTAACATTGATCCTTAGATTTCTGAAAAATTCAGTTTCTCCTGAAGACCAGCAAATTCTATGGACATCGAGTGTGAGCATATCACCGGAGGCTTTCTCTGATATATCTCTGACGGTTCCAATGATAGATTCAGCTTTGCTGTTATTTGAAGACAAGATGTCCGGCTTATGAATATTTGAAAATATTATTCCTGTTCCAATAAATGCTAAAGCAAGCCATATATAATGTGATAATCTGAATCGATATGCTTTTAAAGGATCCCGGCAATAGTGTATAATGACAATATAGATGACAATTGCCATCAATAACAAAACGAATCCCCAAGCAACTCCATTCTTAATAAATGAGGAAAGAAAAATTCCTGTTGCTAAGGATATTGCCGGGATGGCAAGAGTATTGGAATTTAATGTCCGTTCCAGATCTTCCACGATAATTCAGCTTGTATGTGAAGCATTTCAAGTCCATTTTTTGTTGTTGCACCCATTGCGGCACACCTTTTCATAAATTCTGTTTCAAGTGGGTTATAGACAAGGTCGTAGCAAATATGACGAGAGGTCAGATGCTCATATGGAATTAAAGGGGAGGAAGCAGTGTGGGGAAACATCCCGAGAGGAGTGGTATTTACGATCAATAAATTGTCTTCTATTATGGATTTGTCGAGTTTTTCGTATGTTATTGTATCTTCTTGCATTCTTCTGGAAACCAGAGTAGGCTTTATTCCAAGTTTAGAGAGTGCGTATGTTATCGCTTTTGATGCTCCACCGGTGCCAAGAACGAGTGCTTTTCTCTCGTTGCCTGTAAGCAATGGAGAAAGGGAGAGGGAGAAACCTTCCCAATCGGTGTTGTAACCTTTGAGATATGGTTTCTCCCCGTTGTTTGATTTAAATATTTTAATTACATTTACGGCACCGATTGCCGAAGCATCAGGTGACAGTTCGTCAAGATAGGTCATAACCGTCTCTTTGTAAGGTATGGTTACATTCAGTCCTTGTAGACCGACACTCTCTTCAAGAAGGTTGTCTAATTCCTTAATTTCATTCAAAGGGAAAAGACAATACTGTTCATCCAGATTTTCTTTCTTAAATTTTTCTGCAAAATATTTTACAGAAAATGAATGTCCCAAAGGATAACCTATCAATCCGAACATTTTAATATATTTTAAACAGTTTCCTAAGGTTTTTACCAAATCACTACTCGTTCTGAAACCGGTCGGAACATTTTGTCGCCTTCTTTTATATTGAACGCGTCAAAGAATGGCTGTAAGTTTCTCAGAGTCACGTTTACGCGATTCTCGCCAAGAGAATGGGGATCAGTTTTTGTGCGTGAGAGGACTTCTTCATCACGGATATTGTTAGCCCAAACATTTGCGTAAGCGAGATAGAAGCGCTGAAGAGGTGAGATGCCATCAATTTCTTTCATCTCTTTCCCTTCCATAGAATCAAGATATGCGGTCAAAGCTACTCTTAAACCACCTTGATCCGCGATATTCTCACCCAGTGTGAAACGTCCGTTTG
>DAWBVG010000374.1:0-1051 GCA_052279865.1 Muribaculaceae bacterium | reverse complement strand
TGTTGCAACACGTGACGCTGCCGACGGGGAGTATCTCCAACCGCAAAACATCGGCATGCCATATAATTCACCCTACGACGATTATCTACTCGCCATCGACGAACTGAATGGTGTGGGATGGTGGGCAACCGACCGCAACCAACTCGGTGATAATCTCACAGTGTATCTCTTCAAGGTGAATGACCTGCGCAAAAACTATAATTCGGAAGAAACGGAGAATATTCCGGATCTTGCTTTTATACGAGATTACAAATCAACCTGGGGAGAGGATGATTATACATCACTTCTCGAAGAGATTCAGGCAATCACTCCCGGACAGGTAAAGAAACAGGTGGATTTCATTTTCCCGATGAAGGGCGGTGTAATTTACACCACACTCAATGATTTCCAGACTTCCGGAGGGAAGACAATGATGAAAAAATATCTGGCAGCTGAGAAAGCCTTCAATCAGAAACTGAGTCGTCTGTCAGACCTGCGTCATAAATTTGCGATCAACAAAGGGAGCTCCATGAAAGCGCAGATCCGTTCGCTTGAATCAGAAACCGAAAAAGACCGCGAAGCCCTCCGCCGTCTCCGCAGCGAGGTCTACCGCGCGGAGCAAAATGCCCGTTAGGCCATCCCGCTCCCCCATCCCCACACCTCCCCATACTGCCCCATATCACCCCATATAAAGAAAAGAATATGCTTTCGTTTTCCATAGCACTTATAATCCTGATCGTCGGCTATTTCACCTATGGCAAATTTGTATCCCGTGTATTCGGTCAAGACGCGTCGCGTCCAACTCCCGTAACACGCCATGCCGATGGTGTTGACTTCGTTGAATTGCCAACGTGGAAGGTATTCCTTATCCAGTTTCTCAACATCGCCGGACTCGGACCCATATTCGGAGCGATCATGGGAGTTATGTTCGGTCCCGCCGCATTTCTCTGGATTGTGTTCGGCACAATCTTTGCCGGAGCGGTTCACGATTATCTCTCCGGCATGCTGTCGTTGAGGAATGATGGCGCTTCGCTTCCTGAAATAGTAGGGAATCAGTTAGGGACGGGTATTA
>DAWBVG010000373.1:0-4099 GCA_052279865.1 Muribaculaceae bacterium | reverse complement strand
TAATGCGTTTATAGTGGTTGTAGACAGCCACTGAAAGATATTTCTTTGCATCCTCCTGCCCGATAATGTATTGATTGAGGAAATCATGAATCTCTTTAGGTTTGGGAATAGATTTCCCTGTGTCGTCGCTTTTCTTTCCTGCATCTTTGCGTTGACGGAGCTGCACATCTCTCGCTTCATCTATGAATCCGATGCAATCGGTGCAGAGATTGAGACCTTCTATAATCTTTACCACAGGAGTGGCGGCACAATCCACATTTCCACACATTGTGCAGATAAGACCGTTTCTTTTTATTGCCATTTCGTTTTAAACAGCTACTTGAGCAACATTCCGATGGAATGTTGCTTATTTAACTTCCTTTTTAGGGTTAACAAGAACTTTGTCAATCATTCCGTATTCCTTCGCTTCTCCGGCAATCATCCAGTAATCGCGATCGGAATCAGCCTCAACCTTTTCAAATGGCTGACCGGAGTGTTCAGAAATAATTTTGTAAAGCTCCTCTTTAAGTTTAAGAATCTCGCGGGCAGTGATCTCGATATCCGATGCCTGACCTTGGATTCCACCCATAGGCTGATGAATCATCACGCGGGAATGTGGCAATGCATAACGTTTGCCATGTTCTCCGGCAACGAGAAGAACCGCTGCCATAGATGCCGCCATACCGGTGCATATCGTAGAAACATCCGAACTGATATACTGCATAGTATCATATATGCCGAGACCGGCATATACGGATCCGCCGGGAGAGTTGATATAAAGTGCAATATCTTTCTCCGGATCAACAGAGTCAAGATAAAGAAGCTGTGCCTGAATAATATTTGCGCTCTGATCAGAAACCTGAGTACCAAGGAAGATGATGCGATCCATCATCAATCGGGAGAACACATCCATCTGAGTGACATTCAGCTGACGCTCCTCAAGGATGTAAGGATTCATATAATCAGAAGTCGGAACCATCACGCCTCCAGCTGTCTTCTCCATATGACGAGCATATGAATCAAGAGTGTTGGAACTCATTCCGAGATGGTTGACCGCATAGTTTCTAAAATCGTTTTTCATATTCATCTTTAAATAACATATATCTGCACGGAAAATTCCGTGCAGATATATATTAAACAAATTCTATGCCAAATATATTATGCGTTGCGGAAAAGATCGTTGAATTCCTCAACGTTAACTTCTTTTTCATCTACTGTGACAGAGGCGCGGATACCATTATAGAGTTTCATATCCACGGTCTGATTGTAAACCTGATTGCGTGCCTTCTCATCCTTGAGGATATCTGCAGCGTAACGATCAAGAGTCTCATCAGGCACATTAGCCATGCCATACTGAGCAAACTGGCTCTGAGCTATCATGCGCGCCGTGTTCTTAAGATCTTCTTCGTCAACCTTGATATCGAGCTGAGAAGCGATTGCCTCTTTCTCAAGTTCCCATTCGAGTTCAGGACGGAGACGTGTGTATTCTTCGTCAATGTTCTCATTGTTGAGAGCTTCGTTCTGGCTCTTGAGGAAATCCTTGAGGATCTCATCAGGGAGTTGAAGCTCACCTATTGCTGATGCAATGGCATTGTGTGCGTCGATTGTAAAACGATAATTGGAGTCATTGCGAAGACCTGCAGCAATCATATCTTTGAGGGCAGCGCGATATTCCTCTTCATTGTGAACCTTATCGGCACCAAACACCATATCGAAGAATTCCTGATTATGCTCAGCCGGTTTAAGAACAATGATTTCCTTGATCTCCATGTTGAAATCACCCTTATGGGCATCAACATCGCTCTTGTCGATATTGAGCATTGAAGCCATCTCGGTTGCATTGGCATCACATGTGGCAGCAGGGTTGAATTTAACAACGTCACCTACTTTCTTGCCCATGAAGAGTTCACGCTGCTCTTCGCTCTTGAAATACTGGGGAGATACGATACCGTTCTCAACCACTACTCCATTCTCTTTAGGCTGACCGTTCTCATCGAGTTCTGTGAGCACACCTTTCACCAAAGCTGTAGCGTCAACTGCCTCTCCGGGTTCCTGTTTGCCGAAACGACGTGAGAATTGCTGATCCTGATTATCGATCATTTCATCAGAAACCTTGATTGTATAGTAGGGAACATGAAGGTCTTTATTGACATGAGTGTCAAACTCAGGAGCGATACCGACTTTGAATTTGAGAGTGAAGTCGGCAGCATCGATACTGAAATCCTCATTCTGCTGAGGAACGGGATTTCCAAGCACATGAAGTTTATTCTCCTTAATATAATCGAACACAGCGTTGCCTACTTCCTTATTGATGATATCGTATTTAACGGCTGCGCCATATTTCTTCTGAATGAGACCTGCAGGAACATGTCCGGGACGGAAACCGGGTTCAGCATGGTTTTTGCCTATCTCTTTGAGTTGTTTCTTTACTTTGTCGGCATAATCCTTTTCTTCAAGAGTGACGGTGATCTCACCATTCACCTCGTCGATCTTGGCATAATCTACTTTCATTTCTTAAATATATTATTAAATTTTTTCTATTCGTATTTTATTTCAAGATGCAAAATTATAAAAATAAATGTTGCTGTGCAAATTTCAGTTTTCCCAGCGGGATATTTATAAACTGAAGAATTGCGTAAACGCCTTTACAGTTGCCACGTGATCTGAAACTCCGGCTGTCTCTCTCGCAGAATGCATAGCCCATATGGCATTACCCATGTCTACACCACGAATATCAAACTGAGCTGAAGATATATTCCCAAGTGTTGAACCACCCGCCACATCGGCATGATTAACAAAATACTGGCAATTCACACCTGCCTCGCGGCATATCTCTGCAAAGACAGCAGCTCCCTGGGCATCTGTCATATATTTGCAATTGGCATTTATCTTGATAACAGGTCCCCCTCCTATCACCGGATGATTTGTAGGATCGTATTTTTCATTATAGTTTGGATGCCATGCATGCGCATCATCGGCAGATATCATAAAGGAATTGGCAACTGCAATATATGTATTCTGAGCATCTTCTCCTTCCAATATCCTTACTATTCTATCCATAGCGTCACGCAAAACAGGGGATGCTGCTCCCTGCTTTGTACCCGAGCCAGTCTCCTCATTGTCAAAAACAGCAAGGACCTTTGTTGCTGCACTCTTTTCCGGAGCTGACAACAACGCCTCAAGACCGGCAAAAGCCATTGAAAGGTCATCTATACGCGCAGACTGGAAATATTCTTCCGACGCGCCTACAAGAGATGATTTTTCAGCCGGATAAAGACAAAGTTCATATTCAAGAATATCCTCGGGAGAGATTCCAAGATGTTCCGCTACCAGACTCTTTACCACTCCTCCCTGATTCTTGAAAGCCTCTATTTTCTCTGCGGGGAAATAACCTATCACGGGTTTCATATCTTTCTGCACCGATAATGGATTCCCTTCATTGACCCCTCGATTGAAATGTATCGCAAGATGGGGAATGGTAGCCACCGGTCGTTTAAGATCCACAAGAAGGGTGCGCGGATGAAGCGAGTCCTCCCCTTTGATCATGACACGACCTGAAATTGACAACGGACGATCAAACCAGGTGTAAAGAATACCTCCCCCATATTTCTCAACATTCAGCGAAACAATGCCTCCGTCACCATAAATCTCGGCATTGGGCTTGATCTTGAAACATGGACTGTCACTGTGGGCAGATATAATATGGAAACCTTCACGGCTTAAGCTTCCTTCTCCAATTGCAAATGCAAAAATCGCACTGCCATTTTTCTTAAGGAAATACTTTCCTCCCCTCCTGACATCCCATTTATCTTCCTGGCGAAGTTCTGTATATCCGGCTGCGATTAGTTCACGCTCAATGGCTGCGACAGCCATAAAATTACAAGTGCTCTCATCGAGCCAGTTTAAAAGTCGTTTTATCATTGTTTGTATTATTTAAGTAAGTAAGAAAATTTAATGCACATATAAAACGCAGATATTTTTGAGATGTTTTTGCCGCGTAATGAAGGAGCATATAGGCATATGCGACTGAATTACAAGGTGAAAACAGCCAAAAAGAACAAGTTTTATAGTGCAAGATTTCATTACTTACATATATCGGTTAATTTTTATTACTTACTTA
>DAWBVG010000372.1:0-3542 GCA_052279865.1 Muribaculaceae bacterium | reverse complement strand
GAGATAGGTTTCCACCATATACTCGGCGATGTTGTCAACCTCGTAATATTTGGCTTGCTGTTCCCAAGTCTTTGAATGTCTTTTCGTTGCCATAGTCGTAAATGTTTTAGAGTGTCGTTATCCAATAGATTATCCCTGCTGCCGTGAGGATTGAGATTATCCACCCCACACCTCGGCAAATCGGTTTCAGCACCGCCCAGAGAAGCACCCCGACAATCATCCCCAGTGCTATCCCTGCCACCTTAACCGCCTTTTTTAATGCGGTATGAGCTGGTGAAGGTGTGAAGCTCATAATTTTGATATGTCTGTCGTTCAGTGTCATAAGGCGATATTTTTTTTAATGCGTATAATCGCAGTTTGAAGTTTGTTCGCTCGTTGACACACCTGCACGCAGGGGAAAAAGGGGTGTTCCGCACTTGCCGGAAAAAATACGAGCTGAGCGACCGCAGGGAGGCGAGGTCTGGAGATTTTTTCCGACAAATGCGAAAGAATACCCCGTCCCTGCGTGTTCATCAACTCCGAGCGAATAAACTTTGAACTCCGAATTATACTCAGCATGAAAACATAGAGCTGGCAACGCCCCGCAGGGTGACACAGAACGACAGACATACGGAAATTGGAATAATGACAACAGTGTGGAGCAATACGGTTGTGTATGACAGTATGCTTCAAGAAATAATCCTGAAGAAGCCTGTTTTATACATTCTGTGATGAACTGAAATGCCTCCGCCCCGGAAAAGGCAGTGTATGCGACAGCAGCGCGCCCGCAGGGATCGGTGCCGTCACATACTCTGCCGACGGGGGCTGATGAAAAACGGAGAGTGGCGCGGCGGCTTAAATTCCATACAAGGAGCGGGCGTTAAGAAGCCGGGCTGCCGATATGGAGTCTTGTGCCGGCTACGCAGTAGCATCGGCACAAGGCGTTGTAGGCAGTCGGGGTTTAGCCTGCTCCCATAGTCGGCGTGCGGTCGGAGGGTGTCAGTGAAGCCTGCTTCACCGTCAACATCTGACGGCAAAACCGACGACAGCACCGTGAGCCGCCACGCCTCTATCCGTTTCCGCAGTGAAAGAGATTTTCTAATGCTGTAATTCGGAGTGATTAAATACCGTCTTGCCTCAATTTAATCATGCTGTGAGTGCAGCCATTCGTCCTTATACTCTTGCGGTTTGAACCTAAATGAAGAAATTTATTCCTTGATTTAATGAAATTGTGAGTGTAAGATATTTTTAACATGGTGGGCCATTGGAAATTGCGAAAGATTTACTACCTTTGCAGTACAGAACATCTCAATTCTGTGAAGAACATTGAAGCCGCGATATGAGTGATGCGTGAACGAACTCACGTGAACCTAATTATCAAGTTGATACTCAACGCATTAACCGCATAACCCCCGAAATCTCCGGGGTCACTAATAAAAATCACCAAAAGTGGAAAATCACTGAAAATCAAGCATTTTCAGTGATTTTTATTTTTGTCTAAACCACAAAAAACGGCAAATCTAAGCAGTCTGCGGTGTAAAAATCGGGAATAGATTTTGAAAAATCAAAATTTACACCTAAAACTACGCTAATATTCTGATTGTTAGTATAGTTACAGACCACCGATTACCTCAAAAACACCCCATTTTTCACTGATTTTCCATAAATGGGTTCGGGCACCACTCCATTTATAGGTAAATCGTTGAAAAATATGCACAAAGCGATTCAGACCCCACTAATATGAGGTAACATTATCGTTCATGTGCAGGTGTAAATTTAGGTGTAACAGTAAGAGTAGCCTCGATTCTTACACCTTATAGGGTCATATTTCACTGATATTCAATTTTCTGAACCGTAAGAGTACGACATGAGATTATTAACTTTATGTCAAAAAAAAGACTCTTATGCATCAAGCGAATTATTACACTCTGACCTTTATGATACGAAAGGCTCAAAAGAAAAAATCAGGGGAAACTCCGATTTTCGCTCGTTTAACTGTCTCCGGTCAGCGAGCCGAATTCAACATCAACCGCAGTGTTGAGCCTGAGAACTGGAATGCAGCCAAAGGACTCTCAAAGGAAAATCGAAACGAGACCTCGAACTGAACAAATACTTGGATTCCATCCGGGTTCGCATCAGCGAGATTCACGCTATGTTCGTGAAAGAGGAAGAGGTCATAAACCCCGATGCCATCAAGCAGCATTTCCTGCGCGTCAGTAAAGGCAATGGCAATAATGCCGCCATTCGTTATGTCCGCTTCCTGAAGAAAGTGACCCGTGTAGCGCTGGCTAACAAATGGCTTGAAGAAGACCCTTTCATCGACAAGCATTATTCCCGAACCACAACAAATCGCGGTTTTCTGACCGAAGATGAGGTAAAACGCATCTCCCGAATGCTCGGTCACGCGGACATCCGCACGACACAGATTTACGCAAAGACGCAGGACAAGACCATATATGATGACATGGCATCCATGCGTCATAAATTCGACTGTGTGATGATGAACTGACATA
Source organism: Muribaculaceae bacterium (assembly GCA_052279865.1). GTDB lineage: Bacteria > Bacteroidota > Bacteroidia > Bacteroidales > Muribaculaceae > Lepagella. The sequence continues at coordinate 1,050 of DAWBVG010000372.1, read as the reverse complement.
AGGCGGCGAAAAACACAACAATAACGGCAACCGGGCGTAGAGCTTGGTTGCCGTTATCGTATCAGTCGAATTTGGGTCGGTAGTTGGATTGCAGGAAGATATAGAAATCTTCCTCGGCATATAGGATTTTGCCGTCAAGCCGGTAATAAGGGATTAAACCTCGGTCACGGTAATCCTGTGTTGTGCGGCGGCTCACTCCGAGTAGCTCCGACAGCATTGTGTCGGTGATGAACCGCTTACCGTGAAACAATGGATGATACTCGTCTTTAAGCTGCTGACACATGGCTGTAATGTCGTCGGCTTGAGTGGTCAGACGTATTATGTGTGGGTCGGCGGTGATGATTGTTTCTTTCATTGCCCCGTTCCTTTCTCTTTGACAATGAGCTGGGCAATATCGCCTGCTTTGAACTGTGATAACCTTCCGATATGTGAAAAGCTGATTTTTCCGCGCTCTTTCAGAGTGCGCAACTTTCGCTCGGAGATATGCAGGTAATCGCAGGTCTGTTTGGTTGTGAGCCAGTCCGACAATTTCTTGTCGCGCAACTGCTCGTAAAGAACCTTGACGGTCTTGTGAAGAAAATCGACACGGCTGATGAGCGCATCGAAAACTTCACGTTCAATTTCAATGGTGTCCATAAATTTGTGTGGATTAAGTGGATTTGTATAGTGGTGGTGGGGATAACGTTGAAAAAAGTAGGCGGGTATCCCTCCCGCCTACTCACCACTAAATCCACAATCAAAATAAATTTATGACTGCGATTCAGTGGCAAAGTTACGGAATAATTCTGACATCCACACTATTGTGCGAACAATCAGTCAAAACCGATTTCGAGTAGCAGGCCTTTCGTCTATGGGCAAAAGTGTTTATGCGAAGACTTCTTTTTTCGTCGCTTATGAAAGTGTAATCTATCATTATCGAGGTCGTCAAAGCGTACCATGACGCAGTGGGTGCATCGGTTGGGCGACGGCGGTCGCTCGTTCTTAGAAATTTCAGTCATTATATTTATGGATTTTCTTTGCCTTAGCAAAGCGCTAAAGCGATTAGTGGTG
>DAWBVG010000371.1:0-2298 GCA_052279865.1 Muribaculaceae bacterium | reverse complement strand
CGAGGTTTGCATCTCTGTTTTATGATTTAGGTTTTAGTCTTTAGTTTTTAGATTCATTCAGAGAAATTTCTAATGCCTAACGCCTAAAACCTAAAGCCTCACATTATTATAACGTCTGACAATTATTTTTTGATTTCCGGATATGCTACCCGGGAATGATAAATTGTGGCGAGACGTTTCTTGAATGTGTCTTTTACTGTTTCCACATCACGGAAGCTCATGGGTGAATCCTGATATAATCCTTCCGATTGCTGTCCGTTGATGATTTTGTCAACAAGATTGTTGATCGATTGAGGAGAATAGTCCTGCAGGCTGCGGGAGGCTGCCTCGACTGCATCCGCCATCATAAGGATTGTGGTCTCTTTAGATTGCGGGTTTGGTCCAGGATAGGTAAACTTGGATTTGTCGACCTCTTCTTCTGAACTCTGATTCACGGCGGTGTTGTAGAAATAACGCGCCATGCTTTTGCCATGATGCTCGGCAATGAAACTGCGGATCACTTCCGGCAGGTTCTCTTTAGCGGCTATCTGTAGACCGGCGGAAACATGCGATATAATCTTCTGAGCGCTTGTCTCCGGGTTCAGTCCTGAGTGAGGATTTATGCCGTGTTGGTTTTCCGTGAAGAAAATGGGGCTTTCAAGTTTACCGATGTCATGATAGAGAGCTCCGGTTCTTACGAGCTGCGTATCGGCTCCTATGGCGCGTGCCGCCTCTGATGCGAGGGTTGATACCTGCATGGAATGCTGGAATGTGCCTGGCGCTTCTTCCGCAAGACGCCGTAAGAGAGGATTGTTTATATCCGAGAGTTCCACGAGCGTTACGGTGGAGGTGAATCCGAAGATCTTTTCCACTATCAGGATCAAGATATAGGCAAAAGATAAAATCACTGAATTTATGGCAAAAATACCGATCATTCGCCACGCGAAGTTGGTAAGATTGCCGTCTGTGATAAGACTGGATATGAAATAGGAGAGACAGTAGACGATGAATGTATAGGCGGCGGTGCGCAGCAGCTGGGAGCGCTGGCTGAGACGATGAATGCTGAATGCCGCCACAAGTCCCGCTGCAAGTTCCATAAAGATAAACTGATATGGGAACACAGCTACGAGTGCCGAAATAAGCACTGTTACCAGCAATGAGAAAATAGCCGTGCGGGAATCAAAAAATACAAGAATGACCACCGGCACCGAGGCAAACGGCACGAAGTATATTCCATTCGGCACATATTCAAACATCAGGATGGCAAACACCACAAACAATGTGATGAAGCACATCAGGAATGTCATCTTGCGCAGCGAGTTGAAAAAGCGGGAGCGGTAGAGACCCATGAAGAGATAAAGAATCCCGAAGCACACCAGAATGTAAAGGAATTGTCCGGCGTAGAAATAGCGATGGTCATTTGTGGAACTGTGATTCTTGTCGAGCAGTTCCATGTATGTGTTGAGGTTCGTATAAATCTGAGGCGTGATGATTTCGCCGCGATCCACTATTCTCTGACCTTTCTTTATCACGCCCTGTGCGCCATTCACCTGCAGGTATTCCTGATTCCGGAATTTGGCATCAGCCGCACTGTCAGTCACCATGTTTGGGATGAGGCAGATGTTCAAAGCGCGGGCGAGTTCTCCCTCAAGTTGGCGAGGGTTGGCAGTACCCTGCCGCCCGTGCACGGAATCGATGTATTCGAAGGCTTTCGCCGGAGAGAACATTGCTGAGGCGTCGACGGTGGAAACGGTGGCGGCTCCGTTTTCCTTTATCATCATGCGAAGCTGTCGTGGCTTCATGTTCTTGATACGCTCATAGACTTTGGTGTCGAGTACACCACGGGAATAAACCTCGCGGAGGAGCCTCTCAAGCGCGGAGATCTCAGCTGCCGATGCCCGTCCCGAGGTTGTATTGGCAAAGCGCGATAACGATGCTTTCTCAACAGAGGCATCACGCTCAACAAAGGGGATGAAATTTGTGTCGATGCTGTCGCGAAGTGCGTTGGCTGTGGCTGAATCGCGTAAGATGGGCATATCGAAATCAGCAGTGAGCAATGGATATTTCCACGGCTGATTGAGTTCATAAGAATATGATTGCCTGTCGGAGTGCGGCAGCAATAAAAGTATGATCGCTGTGGCACCCAAAAGGATGCCAAGACGCGCAAGGGTTATTTGACTTAATTTCTTAAACATAGGTTCTATGCCTTAGGTTTTAGGCTTTAGACTTTAGGTTTTAGATCCATTCGGCGAAGCTACTAATGCCTAACGCCTAAAACCTAAAGCTTCTATATTTTCAGGAGATTCTTTTGGCGAATTT
>DAWBVG010000370.1:0-2793 GCA_052279865.1 Muribaculaceae bacterium | reverse complement strand
GCCTAAAACCTAAAGCCTAAGACCTTAACATTAAACATTACTCATTAAACATTAATCGCAGTGTTTCTTCCAGTTATAAAACCTTTATTCAGAATGATCCTGAGGATTCTATCATTCATCCTCTTTCTTCTGACCATCCTTGCGGCTTACGGAGGGAGGATCAATCCTGAATATCTCATGTTTCCATCAGCCTTGACTCTCGCGCTCCCCTATTTTGCCATTGCTACGCTCATAGTGACAGTGGCATGGCTATGTGCAGGGCGTTGGTTCACAGCTGCCATCGGGGCACTTGCACTTGTAGCTGCCTGGGGACCTATTTCCACAGCAGTCCCTCTTCATTTTTCTTCCAAGCCTAACGATCCAGGCCATACATTCTCACTCCTAACATATAATATCCTTCATGGTGAAGACCAGCAGGATCCAGAGATGAAAGCAGGCAACCGTTCATTCCAATATGTTTTGGATTCGGATGCTGATCTTGTAGGGTTTCAAGAATTAATAAATATAGATGACAAATATGAAGTGCCAAAATTCGAAGGAGCGCTTCGGGATTCTCTCCTCAAAAAATACCCCTATCGCGCCGGCACATCAAATTGTGACCTCAAAGTATGGTCTAAATATCCGGTAAAATTAATTGATGAGTATCCCACCTTCTCTCTTTATGAAGTAAAAATGCCATGGGGAAAGCTTAACTGGATAAACATGCATCTGAGTTCCTTTCATCTCACGGATGAGGAACGCAAAGTGATGCGAGATGTGATCTCCGTAAAAGATACGGAAGAAGGACTGAAGGAGATGAAAGGTTCCATAAGAGAGAAACTAAAGAGTGGTTTCAAGAGTCGTGCGGAACGTGCACGCGCGCTGAGGGCAATTATTGACAATTTGAAAGGTCCGGTGATAGTAAGCGGAGATTTCAATGACGTGCCTGAGTCATACGCATATAGAATTGTGAAGGGTGAGGATCTTGGTGACGCATATGCTGAGACCTCGTTCGGTCCGGCAATAACCTATAATCGCCATGGATTCTGGTTTCATCTTGATCAAATCTTTTATAGCAAGGACTCTATCAAACCTCTCAGCGTAAAGAAAGGCACATTAAAGAGCAGCGACCACTATCCTCTCTTCTCCGAATTTGAATGGATCAAAAATTAAACATTTAGCTTAATAAAACGCAAATTGGCAGAGTAATGAGGTTCTGTTTAGCGAGCACTGCTCGCGGCTTAGAATCCCCTAACCAGACAAACCAAACAACAATAACTATTATATGAAAAAAATTCTGACAATGTTGGCAGGCGCTTTATTGCTTGCCGCCTCACCCCAGATTATGGCACAGGAAAGAGAAAATCCATTTATGAAGCCATACGACACCAAGTATGGCATCCCGCCGTTCGACAAGATTCAGGTATCCGATTTCCTACCTGCAATTAAAGCCGGCATAGCCGAGCAGGAACAAAACCTTCGCAACATCACCCGCAACCGTGCGGTTCCCGATTTCGACAACACTATCCTTCCTTTGGAGAATCTTTCTCCGATTCTGGAACGTGTATCAGGTGTGTTCTATCATTATGAAGAAGCTCTTTCTTCTCCCGAATTTGCAGAAATTGCAGATGAGGCAATTCCCTTGCTCAACGACGCTTCAAACAAAGTGAATCTTGATGAGGCGCTTTTCCAGCGAATCCAGCAGATTTATGACCGTCGCGACAAGATGGGTCTGACACCGGTGCAGAAACGAGTTGTAGAGAAATATTACCGCAGCTTCGCCGAACAAGGTGCCGCCCTCCCTGCCGACAAAAAGGCTGAACTTGTAAAAGTGAACGATGAGCTATCAAAACTCTTCATTCAATTCAACCGCAATCTGCTGGCAGCCACAAATGCTTTCTATATCACAGTATATGATAAAGAAGATCTTGCAGGTCTGCCGGAATCATCAGTAGCAAATGCAGCCGCAGAGGCAAAGAGCCGCGGTCTTGACGGGCTATGGGTATTCACTCTCCACGGACCGAGCCGTCTACCGGTGCTCCAAAGCGCTGATTCCCGTGGTCTTCGCGAGGCAATGTACAAAGGCTATACATCTCTGGCGTTCACAGGCGCAAACAGCAACCTCCCTGTAATTGAGAAAATCGTGAAGCTTCGCGACCAGAAAGCTAAAATCATGGGCTTCGATAATTTCGCCCAGATGATGACAAGCCGCGTGATGGCGAAGACGCCGGAGGCTGCCTCAGATTTGCTTCTCAGTGTTTTCGAACCTGCGGTGAAGCGTTCTGCCGAAGAGGTGAAAGACATGCAAGCGTATGTTGACGCACATGGCGGCAATTTCAAAATCGCACCTTGGGATTATTACTACTATGCCGGAAAAGTAAAAGCCCAGAAGTTTGACCTTGATGAGAATGAACTCCGTCCATATTTCTCTCTCGACAATGTACTTAAAGGGATGTTCGACTGCGCAGAGAAACTCTGGGGCATAAAGATGGTTCCTATGCCCGACGCTCCTAAATATATCAAGGATATGGCTGTCTATGACGTTGTAGACGCCAAGACCGGTGAACATGTTGCTGTCTGGATGTGCGATTACTTCCCCCGCGCTTCAAAACGTCAGGGCGCATGGATGGAACAGCTCCAGAGCTGCGGACTCTTCGAAGATGGTAAAGAGCGTCGTCCCATCGTATATAATGTAGGTAATTTCACTCCTCCGGCTGGCGATGTACCCGCTCTTCTTACCATTGATGAAGTCGAAACAACCTTCCATGAGTTCGGTCATGCCCTCCAGGCTATCCTTTCACGCGCTCCTTATAA
>DAWBVG010000369.1:0-4223 GCA_052279865.1 Muribaculaceae bacterium | reverse complement strand
GATGTGTATAAGAGACAGCTTCCACACGTGCTGATGTGCCGGAAATGTTAACTATCCACTATAATGGGAACACCTATGAGAATGTTCCTACCAGAAACAGAAATTGTTCTATACAAGGATTTAAGAACAAATCTCGAGTCTAATGGATATAATTATGACGAATATATAAAGAATATTGATTGTCAGCAATATGCTCCTAATATAAGTACAAGGACAGGAGATGATATTCTCGCAACTGTAGTGTTATTTGATGATGAAAATTTTAGAGATACATCAAGAACCTTTAACCTGACTAAAGATGTCACATCTGTAACAGAAAGACGAATGCATTATATTGACTTTAATGACAAATGTTCGTCTATACAAGTGACAAACGACCTTCCGGATGAACCTGGTCAAACTATTATGTTAGAAGGTTATGAATATGATTGTTATAAGGTTGATGCAGTATTCATAGGATATGAAGATAAGGATTATAAGAAGGGATCGATTACGTTCATAGCAAGACCTAGAACAGTTAGAAAAGCACCCTCTTTCTATCATTTTAGCGACAAGATGAGTTCTTTCAAATTCTTTTTTGCACCCAAAGGTCAATATACAGAATAAATTATACTAATAGGATAGGGGATTTTATATATATGTGTGTCTTATGAGTAGAGATGTGTTGTAAGACTCAGAAAAATTAGGAAATGATTTTAGATATAGATAAATCAATAATGGCGTTGCTGATGCTGTCCGGTATGGTCGGGGCAGAGGCATACGCTGGGAATAACACAAACGCTCCCGATTCTGTCGGGAGCGTTAAGACTTTACAGGAACTTGTAGTGACCGGTGAAGGTGCGGAACGGAATCTTAAGGCTGCGGAGATGGGTACGCATTCCCTGAGCGGGCAGATGATACTTAATCTTCCTGTCATGTTCGGTGAGCCGGATATCGTCAAGGCTTTGCAGTCGTTGCCCGGCGTGTCTCCGGGAATCGAGGGTTTCACTGGGTTATATGTCAGAGGTGGCGATAACGACCAAAACTTATTCCTTTATCAGGATCTGCCTCTATATCAGGTTAGTCATTTAGGAGGTATATTCTCTTCGTTTAATGTGGCTACTGTCAATAAAGTTGATTTCTATAAAGCAGCCTTTCCCTCTAAATATGGTGGAAGAATTTCATCAATTACCGATATTCGGATGAATCGACCGGATTTCGAGAAATATCATGGTCGCGTGTCTGTCGGATTGCTCAGTGCAAACGCATACGTTTCCGGTCCGATAATAAAAAACAAAACGGCTTTCTCTGCCGCCATACGTCGCTCATGGATTGATATAGTGTCTATTCCAACTCTTGCCATAATGAATGCTGTAAGCAAAAAGGATGGCAAGAAACACATTGCCTATTACAATTTCACCGATTTCAACGCCCGAATCGATCATAAATTCAATAGCAGAGCCAGTGCTTACATTGTCGGATATTACGGACATGATGATTTCAAAATTGGTCTGCGGGAATTCGAGGGGGAGGATAATGAAAATGCCGAGACATCTCGTCCTGATGAAAATCCTGATGAGAACAAATATTTCGATGAAAACACAAATAAACTTTCGTGGGGAAACTGGGGAATCATCGGCGCTTTCAATTATAGTCTCAACAAAGGTGTGTTGTCGGCTTCTGTCTATTATTCCGACTATGCTTCAAAATACCGGCAGAGCCGCGAATACCAGTCTGACCTAAGTGATCCCGACACATACGGCTATAACCGCAGCGTCACAAAAAACAGGATAAGGGATATCGGGGTGAAAGCCAATTATATAGGGAATTTGTCAAACATTTATACCTTGGACGCCGGAATTGGATTTATTCATCACAATTATCTGCCCCAGGGGCTTATCAATGAATGGAAGCAGAATGATAAAAGCTCCTATAACAATCTTACATCTCCCAAAATTAATGCTGAGGAAGCATATATCTATGCCGACAATAACTTTAAATTTGGAGAGCGAGTATCATTAAGTGCGGGTGTAAGAGGGTCGATGTATAACGTATCCGGACATACATTTCTTTCAATAGAGCCGCGCGGAGCTTTGCGCGTGATGCTTTCTCAAAATTATAGCGTGAAGATGGGATATGCCCGAATGACACAATATGTGCAACAGGTCTCCAATAATTATATCAGTCTCCCAACTGATCTCTGGCAACCGATCGTGCCCGGTTTTTCGCCGCTGAAAAGCGATCAGTATTCGGTTGGAGTGTACGGCACATTACCATACTCAATGTATTTCTCTGTTGAGGGATGGTATAAGCGGATGCATAATCTGCTTGAATATAAAGAGGGGTTGTCGGTGCTTAAAGAAGATGTGGCATGGCAAGACAAACTGACATCAGGTAATGGTGAATCTTATGGCGTGGATATAAACCTTGTCAAAGATGCAGGTCCTTTTACCGGTTCCATAGGTTATGGACTCATGTGGAACTGGAGAAAATTCGCAGATTTAAATTTAGGCGAGAGGTTTCCTGCAAAATTCGATAACAGACATAAAATCAATATCAATATTGCATATAGACTTAACAAAAAGATAGAATTCAATGCCGGATGGGTCTACATGACAGGCAACCGGATTACTCTCTCAATGTATAATTATGAAATGGCAGAGTTTTTCTTCCCTGATGCCCCCGGTGCGGTTTCTAAAGATGATTACCATCTGATTGGTGGTGTTGGATATTATCCGTCACGGAATAATGTCCGTTTGCCCGCTTATCATCGTCTGGATCTGGGAATGAATATCAACCGCTATTATAAGAACGGTCGCAAAGGGGTTTGGAATATAAGCATCTACAATGCTTATTGCCATATGAATGCCATGACCATCATCAAGGACACTTTGAATGACTATTTAACAACTACCGACAAGAAGAACTGGCACAGAGCGTTCAAGACTCTGAGCTTTATCCCAATAATCCCGTCAGTTTCATATACTTATATTTTCTGATATGTACACACGCTTTTTATTTTTCATATTCATTCTGATTTCAATATCATCGGCATTGTCTTCATGTTATCATGAGATAAATCTGGATAAATACAAAGATGAGGAGGGAAAAGATATTCTGACGCTTAATTCCATTATCACTCCGGATTCTGTAATAGCCGTCTCGGCTACCAAAACTTTCTTTTTTTCTGATAAACATACGGAAAGCATAGCCGTATCAGATCTTGATATCCAGCTTTTAATTAATGGGGATAATGTCGGAGTGCTTGAATACGATCCTTCTCGAAAATTATATATGTCACATATAAAGCCGAATGCGGAGGATATTGTCGAGATATCAACTGTTTATATGAATGAGAAGGTCTATGCCAAGGAAAGTGTGCCTAAGGATGTACCTATTGAGAATATTATGGTAAAACTCAGAGGCCCTTTCTCAGATGAATTTAGCCAGAAATATTATTCTTTTACTTATGAGATAACTTTTTCTGATAATTCTGACGAACAGAATTATTATTTCTTTTGGTTTAATGATTGTCGTAATCGGAAGGAACCATGGAAATCCACCAATCTTGGATCTATTGATTATTCTCACAGCATTGTTTTCCAGAAGCTAAAGGATTACATGGGTGCTGCTGCTCCTTCCTCGTTAATGAGGCATTACACAGGATTACCATTTTCCGATGCCGGTATCAATGGCGACAGACACACTCTCACGGTAATTGAGGATGTCATGGTGGATGGTATTTCTTCGGAGATGATACGGGATTTTAAACTTTTCGCCATAAACAAAGCATATTACGATTATATAGTTGGAAATCTTATATATATTGAAAGTATAGATGATTCGCCATCGGGCATGTTCGATCTTGGGCTTGCCGATCCGATACGCACGTTCTCCAATATTCACAACGGCATTGGTGTGTTTGGCTGCTACACCCTCTCTCAGAAACAGCTTGATGTTCTTCCGCTTGTCTTTCCAGACGATGCTCTACAAAAGAATAAATAAAAAGTAAAAAGTAAAAAGTAAGAAAGAAGAATGGGGATACTGCAAAACTTGAATCAACTTAATTAATAGACGCAAAGGCGCGAAGTGCGAAGTCTGATTCGAATTTTGGAATGTCGCTTCGCTCCTGCCAAGTCGCCGAGCATTGTGACAGAAACTTTGCGACAAGTTGTCGATGCATTTGGATGCCTCAAGTCGTAGCTGCTGTTGCTTGCAACTGCAGCACAAACAAATGATAAAGT
>DAWBVG010000368.1:0-6468 GCA_052279865.1 Muribaculaceae bacterium | reverse complement strand
TTGCGAGCAACAGCAGCTACGTCTTGACACACAACATTAGAGACGCGCCAATACACCTTTACCTTATTACCTATAACCTTTAACCTTATCAGGCACAGTTCGATAAATAGGAATTTAGAATTCTGAGTTGAAAATGGGACATGAAACTGGGCACTATCGTTAAATACATAAGTTGAACTGGCTGATAACAGGTGAATCTCAAGCGCCGTGACTCTATCAACATCGCTTCATAATTATGTCTTACTATTGTGTGAATAAAGAGAAGTGACGGGATGGGAATGTTGAAAAAAAGTGTTATTTTTGCAGTCTCAAAAATGTAATGCCTCTCTGCTCACGGAATATGCAATTATCGATAAATGAAATTGCCGCCAGGTTAGGCATCGATGCCGACCTTCACGACACTGTAATCACTTCTCTCCTGATAGATTCCCGTTCGCTTGCTGACCCGGCAGGTACTCTCTTCTTTGCTATCCCTACAAAGGGGAATGACGGGCATAAATATATCCCTGAACTTTATAACCGAGGTGTTCGCAATTTCGTAGTAAACGAAATCCCCACTTCTCTTCAACACTGTGCCGAAGCCAATTGGCTGAAGGTTGAAAACACCATCGATGCTCTCCAGAAGATAGCTTCCCGCCCAGATTCTTTCAATGGACATATCCTTGGCATCACCGGCTCGCGGGGCAAAACCACTCTCAAGGAGTGGATATATCAGCTGATGGAACCGCTGTCGGATATCTCGCGTTCGCCCCGCAGCTTCAATTCGCAGATAGGCGTCCCTCTCTCGATGTGGGAAATCGGCAACGACACTTCTCTCGCTATTATTGAGGCGGGAATATCGCGTAAGGATGAGATGCCGCGTCTTGCCCGTTGCATCCTCCCGGACACAGTAATCATCACGAACATCGGGGATGCACATGCCGAAGGGTTCGATTCAAAGGAGGAGAAGGCTGCTGAGAAACTTCTGCTCGCTGACACTCCAAACACTAAAACCATAATCTATTGCACCGATTATCCCGAAATTGCAAAAGCCGTGACGAAATATGCCGGGAAGAAAGAGCTTATCGGATGGTCGCTAATAGATAAAAACGCCACTATATTCATCACGTCCAAACAGTGCGAAAAGGGAGAGATGGAGATTGAATATACTTTCAGAGCCAAGACCGACTCTACATGTGCGCATTTACAGGCTGATCCTGTATCTGCACATCCTGAGACCAACTCTTTCACGGCTCCATTAGAGAATGAGGTTGACATTGAGAATACCGCGAACGCTTTAGCGTTCATGCTCTCACGTGGAATACAGGCTGATGTGATAGCTGAAAGATTCCGTCATCTACATAAGATCGGCACCCGACTGAATGTGACGGAGGGAGTGAATGGCTGTTCCGTAATTCTTGATTCATACACATCCGATTTCTCTTCTCTACGTCCGGCACTCGATTTCATGCGCCGCCGTCGCATTCCGCGTCAGTCTTCGACTCTTGTGCTCAGCGATCTTCATCATGAAACCACCTCTCCCGATCTCTTGTATGCAGAAATCGCTGATATGATCCGCGTTGCTGGCATAGACAGATTTATCGGCGTAGGTAAGGCACTCTCCGCTCATCGCAGTCTTTTCCCCGATAACGCTCTCTTCTTTGAATCCACGACATCCTTGTTGAAGAATCTTTCTACATCCGATTTTTCCGATGAAATAATACTTCTCAAAGGTTCTCCCGAATATAGTTTCAAGGATGTGGCAGAGATGCTTGAGACTCGCAAACATGAGACCGTGCTTGAGGTCAATCTCGATGCGATTGTAAGCAATTACAATTACTTCCGGAGTAATCTACCATCATCATGTGGTATCGTGTGTATGGTAAAGGCTTCTGGATATGGCGCCGGAAGTTATGAGATAGCAAAAACTCTTCAGGATTGCGGAGCTGCTTATCTCGCAGTGGCAGTGCTCGACGAAGGTATAGAGCTGCGTCGTCAAGGCATCACGATGCCAGTAATGGTGATGAATCCGAAAGTGGTGAATTATAAGTCGATGTTTGCTAACCGTCTCGAACCGGAGATTTACTCTTTCGCCATGCTTCACGATGTGATTGCTGAGGCTGAGAAAAACGGCATTACCGAATATCCTATACATATAAAACTTGACACCGGCATGCATCGCATGGGATTTGTGGAAGAAGAATTGCCTGCACTTATGGATATTCTTGAAAAGACAGATGCGGTGCGCGTAAAATCAACATTCTCTCATCTTGCCACTGCCGATTGCCCGGACATGGACGATTTCACGGAGCTTCAGTTGTCACGCTATCGTCGCTATACTGATTACATGCTCTCGCGCTCAAAATATCCGATCTTAAGACATGTGCTCAACTCTGCCGGCATGTTGCGATATCCCGAACATCATTACGATATGGCGCGCCTCGGGATAGGACTTTATGGAGCAAACACTTTGCCTCCTGAAATGGAGAAACCTCTTGCCGTGGTGTCAACCCTGCGCACAGTGATTATCGCAATCCGTGAATACGAACCGGGTGAGACCGTTGGTTACGGCAGATGGGGAAAAATAGAACGGCATTCCAAGATTGCCACACTACCGATCGGTTATGCAGACGGCATGAACCGCCATTTCGGCAGAGGCAACATCTCAGTTATGGTGAATGGGAAAGAGGCTCCAACAATCGGCAATATCTGCATGGATGCATGCATGATCGATGTTACGGGCATTGACTGTGAAGTAGGCGATTCAGTGGAGATATTCGGACAGAACATGCCGGTGCAGCGTCTTGCAGATGTGCTTGACACCATTCCATACGAGATCCTCACTTCTGTTTCACCTCGCGTAAAACGAATCTATTTCCGCGAATAATCAAGCTTCGGGAAGAGCTTCTCGAAGTGCCTCAAGACATTTCTCCACTTCCTCGTTTGTCTTGAAAAGACGCTCTTTACAGAATTTCAAAAGTTCAAGGGCACGTGTGGTATAAGCCGATAACTGGTCGATATCGCATGTGTCCGATTCCATTTTACGCACAATCTCTTCAAGCTCTGCAACAGCAGCCTTATATGTCAACTCCGCGTTCATCAAATGTATAATGTTTAATGTGTAATGTTTAATTATTTGAAGCTATTACAGACGAAACAGTTCCGTCGGAGAGACGGGTTTCAAGCACATCTCCCTCTTTGAGGGCTGTAACGCTGCGCACAGCTTTGCCATTCAGCATTGTGAGCGAATAGCCGCGGTTGATGGTGTTTTGCGGACTCAGCACCCTAACCATATTCTCAAGATTCTTGAGCTTGATCATTGGTCGCTCGGTAATCTGAGAGCACGCTTTTTCAAAGCGATAACGAAGAAGTTTCTGTCGCTCGCTTTCCGAAGAATATCTTTTTGAGAGAGCACGCTCGATCGCATGACCAAGTTCGGAAAGATGTTTTTCCGAACGCATTATGCGCGTCTGAACTCTCGCCGGCAATGCTGTCTCTATGTTGGAAAGGCGGTATTTTTCTCCACGCATAGCCTCCACGCTATAGCGTGCGATCTTCTTTACCCTCTCCACCGCGGCAGTGTATGCGATCCGCAAGGAATCTATCAGCATTGCAGCTACCGCGGTCGGGGTTTTGCAGCGCATACAGGCGATTTCATCAAGAACCGTGCGGTCACGTTCATGACCGATACCGACAGCAACTGGAAGAGGAAATAAAGCCACGGCTCTTGCAAGATTATAGTCATCAAAACCATTCAGGTCGGTTGTGGCTCCCCCTCCACGGATTATAACCACACAGTCCCAAAGGTCTATCGTACTTTCTACCATCTCCAACGCATCGCGCACGCTTTGCGAAGTCTTCTCTCCCTGCATGGCTGCGGGGAAAAGATGCGTATAGAATTTAAAACCGTCGGGATTATTGTCAAGCTGATTCATAAAATCACCATATCCCGCCGCTCCTGCAGCTGAAATCACGGCTATACGCTGAGGCACGGGAGGGAAACGAAGCTGCCGGTTACGATCAATGATACCCTCTTTGCTTAGCTTTTCAAGAATCTCACGCCTTATACGCTCCATGTCTCCTACGGTATAGGTAGGATCAATGTCGCTGATGGTAAAACTAAGCCCGTAAAGATTATGATGATTCGCAGACCCACGCACCATAACCTTCATTCCGGTGGAGATATCCTTTCCGGTGGCAGCATAAAACTTTCCACGCAAAGTGTTCAAGGTGCTGTTCCAGATCATTGCCCGCATCTTAGCACATGTGTTGCCGAGAATATCCTTCTCTATCAACTCCATGTAGCAATGTCCGCCTGCAATACGGACATCGCTGAGCTCAGCCGTGACCCAGACTCCCTGCAGCTGCGGGTTCATACGAATGGTATTCCCGACAAGCTGCTGCAACTGCTGAAGACTTATGGCATTATTATTCTCCGGCATCCTCACCTATCTCCTCAAGAGCTCCGGTAATGGCATTGAACGTTGCGAAAGAGCGATTCTTCTTCGCGCTGAAAAGCGTGGGATTAAGACCGAATTTAACACCGAACTGAGCGAACTCCAGCTCTTTGTCGTATAAGGTCCTGCCTAACGATGAAAGTATTATCTGAGCCGCACCGGGCACATTGTAGATCACTGCATCCTTGGGCAGTTTCTTTTCCTCACCTTTGGCATCAACAGGCAATTCACCTCGGTTGGTGATTTTTACCGTCAGATACACGGGGTCTCCGGAATAATCATCTGCGCCTACAAAACCGGCGAAATCACTCATGCGGAAAAGAATCTGGCGCCCATCCTCCTGAGGAGTATAGGTATAGCTGCTTGTTACTGTTTCTGTCTCCGTGATTCCGGTGAACGCAGCCGTGATTGCCGCCTCCTGATGGGTCAAGGAATTCAACATCAGTTCAAGCTGTTTGCCGTCTTGAGGCATCGTTTCGGCTGTGCCACGAGTGAGAGCGATCTTTGCCTCGCGGATCTCCATAAGGCTTTCCGCAAGCATCTGAGCCTGTTTAGCCGAACTCTGCGATGCGATGAAATCTTCATTCACATATTGCAGATACTCGTTGATTTCAACCTTGTCAGCTTTTGGATTTTCCGCAGGAGAATATGCAGGGGTTCCTGCTGCAGGCGCCGGCACATCGCGGTTGATGGCGAGCAACATTCCGTTATCATCCACACAGATATATGTCACAGCCCCGCTTTTCAACTGCATAAGATAGCGGTTGTCATTGTCAGGAACTCCATAGGGCGCAACCCTGACTCCGGTAATTGTCCATGACTCGGAATCTTCCTTAATTACCTTATCAGTGCCAATAAATTTCTTTGCATACTGATAGTATGGACCAACCTTCTTTATCGTGCGCTGCGCAGTCACCTCTATTTCAAGAGCGGTCACCGGAAGGGTGTAAACCAGTCCGTATTCATTATGCTTGTCAGCGGTAAGCAATTTGGTCTGCTGAGCGTAGGCTGTCGGCATCATCATTGCCGCCAAAGCCAGTGTAAATATTTTTCCGAATCTCATATCCTATACTTTTTTATCTATTATCATTTTCACTGCGCGTCCGACATGGGCGGCTATATCTCCGGCAATCAGTCCGAACTCCCCTATCTTTTCGGCAGCGAGATCCCCCGCAAGTCCGTGGATATAAACGCCTATAGTGGCGGCGTGCTCGGGGCGATAGCCCTGAGCGAGGAAAGCCGTGATCACACCTGTCAACACATCGCCCGAGCCGGCTGTTGCCATTCCCGGATTTCCCGTTGAATTGATATACACCCTTCCCGTGGGTCGAACAGTGGCGGTATAATGCCCTTTGAGCACAATGATTATATTATACTGTCGAGCCATCTCGAGAGCGGTTTTCAGACGGTCTTCAGAAGAGCGTTGCTCTCCAAACAATCTGTCGAACTCACCGATATGCGGAGTTATGATTGTTTTGGGAGGGAGATAAGAGAGCAACTCCGGTTTCTTCGATATGCAATTGAGTGCATCTGCATCAAGCACCAGCGAAGAGACTCCACTTTTAAGCAATGCTTCCAGAGCATTGACAGTCATTTCATTGGTTCCGATGCCGGGACCAATGGCAATTGCCTGATGGTCATGATGCACTCGCATGTCTGTTATGAAATGCTCATTACGATCGGGCTCGAACATCGCTTCCGGCACAGCCGTCTGCAGTATCTGCAAACCTCCCTTGGGTCCGTGGACAGTGACAAGACCGGCACCGCTGCGCAGAGTGGCGCGTGAACACATCACGGCAGCCCCCATCATTCCCGTGCTTCCCGAGAATATCAGGGCTGAGCCATAATCACGCTTGCCCGTGAATGGCAAACGCTGCTGAAGAAGCGGACGGATGTTACGACTTTCCACAAGCAGAAAATCTGCCGTCATATCCTTAATCTTCTTCTCGTCAAGATCAAGATCAAGAAGTTTCCATTCACCAAGAACGCCATAATTCTCCTCATAGAAGAAAGAGAGTCTTGGCAGCTGGAA
>DAWBVG010000367.1:0-3459 GCA_052279865.1 Muribaculaceae bacterium | reverse complement strand
GGAAATGAAATCGGAGTGGTCGTAGGAGTTGACAATTTCTTCGATCTCCTGCTCCTTTACGAATTCCGGCAACCGCTTGGGCGCTTTTGCCAATGTGAGGTCGGCTGCGGGATTATGGCTGATATCTCCGCGTTTGAGAAGCCAGCGGTAATAGGCGCGGAGGCTCTGAGCCTTGCGGCGCAATGTCAGCGGCGATTCGCCGGGAGCCAGCGAGCCGAGCCACGCGCGGATATCGGCAGTGGTGGCATTCTCTACACCGCCGGAGAGCCATTGCGCGAACTGGGTGAGGTCGCGGATGTATGCCTCGACCGTGTGGCGGCTGCGGTTAAGCTCCAACAGCAGATAATTCTCAAATTCGCGAAACATAGGCATACAAAGATTCAGCATAAGCCTTCTGATGCTTACGCTGAATCGTGTTATTGAATGCAGATAAAAGCGGCTTTTTACTGCTCAGCCTGACGAAGCTGCTGAACGTAAACGGCCTTCATCATCTTCTTGCGATTGGTCACAGAAGGTTTTTCGAAAGCCTGACGTGAACGAAGCTCTTTTACGATGCCGGTTCTTTCGAATTTACGTTTGAACTTCTTGAGTGCTTTCTCGATGTTTTCGCCTTCTTTTACTGGTACGATAATCATGTTTTGTGCTATTAATTTTTAGTTTCTGTTAATTTTTTAGCTCGCCTCCGGAGGGCAACATGCAGGCCCCGGCGGCATAAAGCGATGCAAAATTATACAATCTTCCAAATATGACAAAATTTTTTGACAATTTTTCGTCGGAAAATGTCTAAATTTTTTTACATTACGTCTGCGGAGGGGTCAACTTCCTCTGCATCCTGCTCATACCATTTAGAATACATGAGATAGTTTTTGGCTATCTTCACGTTCATTTCCTTCGCCTTTTCGGGCTCTACCATTTTGATGAACTTGGCTGGGGAACCTGCCCACATTTCGTGAGGTCCGATCTGCGTGCGGCTGAGCACCACCGAGCCGGCTGCCACCAGCGCACCTTCGCCGACCACTGCGTCGTCCATCACCACTGCTCCCATTCCGATAAGGGCGTAGTCATGGATCTTGGCTCCGTGTATCACCACATTATGACCTATCGAGACGTCATTGCCTATCTCGATGGTGGATTTCTGATAAAGCGTGTGGAGCACGCTGCCGTCTTGAATATTTACGCGATCGCCTACGCGGATCGAATTGACGTCGCCGCGAAGCACGGTGTTGAACCAGATGCTGCATTCATCGCCGATCACAACGTCTCCGACGATTGTGGCGTTTTCCGCCAGGAAGCATCCTTTCCCTATCTGAGGCGTGAAACCTCTTACTGATCTTATTAAAGCCATCCGTTTTTTAATGTGTAATGTTTAATGTTTAATGTGTAATGGTAGGTTTTAGGTCTTAGGCATTAGGCTTTAGAAAGCTTCGCCGAATGGACCTAAAGCCTAATGCCTAAAGCCTAACGCCTCCTACAGTGCCGCGCACTTTGATGCGAGCCATGCCTGCTCTTCGGGTGTGAGGAGCGGGGAAAGCTCGGCGTATACCTTTTTATGGTAAGCGTTGACCCAGTCGATCTCTTCCGGAGTCATGATGTCGAGCTCGATGAGTCGGGCATCGTAGGGGAAGAGGGTGAGGGTCTCGAAGTGGTAGAAATCACCGAATTCAGTTGTCTTCCAGGGCTCCGTAACTATAAGGTTTTCTGTGCGTATGCCGTATTTCCCTTCGAGATACAGTCCGGGCTCGTTGCTGGTGATCATTCCAGGTTCGAGGGGTGTCGGCACATCGTTGAGACGGATGCTCTGCGGACCCTCGTGGCAGTTGATGAAGAAACCGACTCCATGTCCTGTGCCGTGATAATAGGCTTTACCTTCAGCCCAGAGGAACTGACGGGCGAGGACATCGAGCTGTCCGCCACGTGTGCCTTTGGGGAAGATGGCGCGCGACAAGGCGATATGTCCCTTGAGCACCAGCGTGAAATCGTGGCGCGCCTCGGGGGCTACCGCGCCGAGGGCGATGGTGCGCGTAATGTCTGTAGTGCCGTATGTGTATTGACCTCCCGAATCCACGAGAAGCAAACCGTCTCCGGTAACTGGTACGTCGCTTTCTTCCGTAGCTTCATAGTGCACGATGGCGCCGTGTTCGTTCCATCCGAGGATAGGCGCGAAACTCTCATCCACGCATGAGGGATCAGCCAGACGCAGAGCGCGGAGACGCTTGCCGAGTTCCACTTCCGTCAGCTTCCCTTCCGGATATTCCTTTTCCACCATCATGAAGAATTTGGTGAGCGCCACGCCATCCTTGCGCATGGCAATCTTCACGTTTTCTATCATGGTGTTGTTTTTCACACTCTTGAGTTTGGCAACGTGCGATCCTCCGAACACCGGGGTGCAACCTAAGCAGTCGTAAAGACCGCGCGAGGTTTTCTCCGGGTCAATGAGCAGGCGTGTTTCTTTGGGAAGTGTCTGCACGAAATCAAGCACAGTCTCGTAAGGCATCACCTCGATGTTGTATTTGCGTAGGTGCTCGTCAACCTCTACGCTCAGTTTCTCCTTGTCGATGAAGAGGATGCGGCGGGAATTGTCAACGTATAGGTATGCCACGAAGATAGGGGAGAAGGCTATGTCTCCGGCAGTGCGGAGGTTGGTTGCCCATGCGATATCATCAAGAGCGGAGATGAGTATGGCGTTTGCCAGTTCTCCCTTTACCTCCGTCATGAGACGTGACATCTTGCTGTCTACGGTCTCGCCCACTATTTTCTCTTCATGAACGAAAAGCTTGTTTTTCGGACGCTCCGGACGCTCATGCCAGATGATGTCGAACGGTGCGAAACTGTCGTTAAGTTTGATGCCGTTGTCGTTGAGTTCCTGCTCTAAACGTTGCGTCCAGGAGATTGAGAATGTCATTCCGTCGATAGCCACGGTCTGTCCGGCATTGACGTTTTCCGTAACCCAGTCTATAAGGTTCACCGCTTCCGGACCATCCTCCTTCATCATCTCGAAACCGGTGTCGCGAAGTTGGTCGGTAGCCTGTATGAAATAACGGGAATCGGTCCAGACGTATGCCTTGTCGGCGAGTACTACGGCAGTACCGTTGGTGCCGTTTTCCGACTCAAACCCCGTGAGCCACTCCCTGCCGCGCCAGTGAAGCGGCGGCAGTTCGCTCTGGTGAGGATCCGTGCCGGAGATTATCACGCAGTCTATAGCGTGTTCTTTCATCGCCACCCGGAGGTCGGCGAGATATTGCGCATTCTTTTTCATAATAATAAAACAGATTTGCTGGCGAATATACAAAATATTTGTCATCCCGCCAAAGAGAATCCGAAGGAAGATAGAAAGGAAGATATAAATGTAGATATTAATGTAGATATAACTCGTAGCTGCTGTTGCTTGCAACTGAAGCACAAACAACATTCAACCGCAGCACAAACAAAGGGTAAATTTCCAATATCTTTCCGCGAGGC
>DAWBVG010000366.1:0-2756 GCA_052279865.1 Muribaculaceae bacterium | reverse complement strand
GCTCTCCATCATCTGAGGAGCGATATACTTACCGTTGGAAGTCTTGAAAAGGTCCTTAACACGTTCGGTAAGCACAAGCGCCCCCGATGGTGTGAAATGACCGGCATCTCCGGTGCGGAAATAGCCGTCGTCGGTAAAAGCGTTGACATTCGCTTCGGGATTATTGTAATACCCCGGAGTCACGGTTGCTGCCTTAACCAGAATCTCGCCGTTATCGTCGATACGTACCTTCACGCCAGGCAGCGGTCGCCCGACGGTACCGATCTCATAGTCTACATCCGGAAAACAGCTAACGGTAGCGGTGGTCTCACTCAAGCCATATCCGATTATGATATCTATTCCGACCGAACGCATAAATTCGCAGATACGGTCGCTCAGCGGCGCGCCGGCAGTAGGGAAGAAATTCGGATTCGGTATACCGATGGCATCTTTAAGTTTCTGGAAAACATTCTTGTTCCAGAACTGGTATTCCTTCTCCACAAGCCATGGAACTTTCTTGCCCACCCGGCGATAGTCCAAATTGCGCTTATGTCCTACAGCCACAGCCCTGTTTACCATCATGCGCTGCAACGCACTCATCTCCGATATCTTCTCTTTGACTCCGGCATAAACCTTTTCCCAGAAACGCGGAACGCAACACATCAGATTCGGTTTTACCTCCTGTATCGTGTCTTGAATCAAGCGCGGATCATAATTCACCGCTATGGCGAGACCTCTCGTTATGCAAAAAAAGCACCATGCCTTCTCCAATATATGCGAGAGCGGCAGGAATGCCATCGACAGATCGTCATCCTTAATGCTCCGAAGGAGTTTGAGATGAGTCTCCATAGCCGCGTCATAATTGGCATGGGTAATCACAACCCCCTTGGGTTCACCGGTGGTGCCCGAAGTATATATGAGTGTAGCCATATCCTCAGGCAGCCCGCGATCAGCACGCGCCTCTACCTCCCTGACAACTTCCTCCGGTGCGTTCATTCCAAGACGCACGAAATCATCCCAGAAAATAGAAACCGTGTCATCCTCACGCAATTCCAAACCGTCATTCTTGAAAATCACGATTTTGCGCACCTTGTCAGGATTGGCTTTCCAGTGATTGTATGCCAACGGATATTGATGACTGTCGCCCACGAAAAGCACTGAGGCACCGCCGTCAGAGACGATAAAATCATATTGAGCCTGCGAACTGCTCGAATATACGGGTATGGAGGCAAGGCGGTTCTTGAACGCGCCAAGCTCCGTAATAAGGATCTGCGGAGTGTTAGGGGAACAGATGGCTATCGTATCCTTCTCGATAAGACCGAGCATAGCAAGGGATTTTGCTGCCACCTCCACCTGCAGAGCAAACTCCTCCCAGGTAGTGGAGAGCCATTCGCCATCCTTGCGCCAGCAGAAGCGATATGCCTCACGACCCTTCAGCTTCCGCGCATTCTCGGCTACTATTTCAACCAGTTTATTTGCCATTGCATAATATGAACTACGTGATTACATCTCTTAAACGGCATCACCGTTCCACATAGTTCACTGCAAAATTAACAAATTTCCCTCCAACCGCCAAAACCATTCCTCAAAACCACACAAAATGCACCAAAACGCCTTTGTGATCTGTAAACCATGTGCCGAGAGGTGGAATTATGCTGTCGGCATGGTTTTCCACAACACGTTTTGAACGGCACATCGAGGCTGTAGGACCTACAATGACACCCTCAAGAGGTTTTATGCCATTGCTTCCAAATATGAAATCTATCCGATCGCGGTCGTCAGCTTTAGGAGCCCAACATATCTTCTTTGCGGGGAGTGAAGGCACATCCGACGGATAAGTGATGCCCGGATTCTCAACGGGATCCGGATAAAGCCGCCTCCATAAGTCCGTAAAACTATTTTCTTCAAGTAACTTTGTGACTTCCCAATTCACCGCAAAACCGTTATGGTCATACATTCTGGCTGTTTTCTCAGTCCAATCCATGAACGACGGCTCATTGAAATCTCCTCCGAGTAAAACCGCATACCCTTCTTCAATCCTGCTCTTTGCGTCTTTCAAGAAAGTATCAATCGCCTCAATGCGGCGGGAGCAAGATCCGAGCTTAAGCATCTCCTCACCGTCAACCGGCAATGCAGTCTCTTTCCATGTCGTGCCGTCATACCCCCGTGCATTGTAACAGGAATAATGATGCCAGTCAAGATGAGCGGTGTAAACAGCAAGCTTAATACCACCGGCTTCTATATCTGCGCGGTAAATGCTGCCACAATCATCTTTTAAGGGATATATCGTGGAAAACTTTTTAATCGGGAAACGACTCAATATTCCGGAATCATCGCTGAAATGAGAATAATACGTTATTCCTCTTTTTTTCAAAGAATCGCATAATCTACCTGTGAAATCGGATCCATTATAATTCCTGACTTCACTCAGTGTCACAAAATCCGGGGCAAGGCGTTCAATCTCATCCACAAGAGCATCATATCCTCCCTCCACCATAGTGCATTCCTGCCATAAATTCAATTGAAGCGCGCTGAATATTCGCTGCAACCTTATTGCGAACCCGCCGGCTCTTGCCATGCGAAGGGGAAGCTCCGAGACCGAGGTCACACGCATCCTGTATATCTCGTATTTCTCGGGATTCGTGAACCCGTCGCCGTCGGTGGCGTCGCTGTAGACGGTGCACTCGTATTCCTCTCCTGCCGGAAGGAAACCGAACCTCAGCGTATAGTCGCGCGCGTCCTCGTTCGTGACTCCCCCCACATACCAGTCGGGACTG
>DAWBVG010000365.1:0-2591 GCA_052279865.1 Muribaculaceae bacterium | reverse complement strand
GTTGAAAAGGAATTACGGGCATTTAAGACTGCTTGCGGCAACGACAGCAATACCTACAGTAGATTCATAATCGGTTTTCGGACAGTGCTTGAAGCCGACAGCGGCAGAGACATGCCCAAAGCCATTTACGATAAATTTATCAATTACGAATAATGAAAACTTTTTCTGAATATTCAGCTTTAGTAGAGAAATCATTGCGCGAACTGGAGCTTCCCGGCGGCGTCCTTGCCTCTCTCTACGAACCTATATCTTATGCTCTTTCCGCAGGGGGAAAAAGACTTCGTCCTGCTTTGATGCTTATGGCGGCAGATGCTTTCGGCAACAATTCCGATGCTGCGTTTCGTCCGGCTGTGGGAATCGAGATGTATCATAACTTCACACTCCTGCATGACGATGTGATGGACAATTCCGACACTCGTCGCGGTCGTCCGTCGGTTCATGCCAAATGGGATGTGAATACCGCAATCCTTTCCGGTGATACGATGCTCACACTTGCGACGCAGCTTATTTCTGAAGTTCCCGATAAGGATCTCCGCAAGGTGCTGGATGCGTTCAATGCCATGGCGATACGAGTTTACGAAGGTCAATGTCTGGACATGGACTTCGAAAAACGTGAGGATGTTTCAATCGATGATTATATCCGGATGATCATGGATAAGACAGGTGCACTTATAGGAGCTTCAGCCATGATAGGAGCAGTGATCGGTGGTGCATCTGACGAGGATGCAGCCCGCATGTATGAATATGGCATGATGCTTGGTGTCGCTTTCCAGATTCAGGATGACTGGCTGGATGTATTTGGCGATTCAAACACGTTTGGCAAACCAATTGGTGGAGACATAAACAATAATAAAAAATCATTCCTCATGCTGAGTGCTCTTGCCGACACAGGAGCTGAAGGGGCTGCACTGCGCGAAGCTATCAAGCTCCCTGTCGGCGATACAAAAGTTAAGGTTGTGACCCGACTTTATGAAAAAATGGGTATCTCGGATCTTTGCAAAAAGGAGATCGCTCATTACAGCTCCAAGGCATTGACAGCATTAAAGAAGGTGAATATCAGCGAAGAGGATAAGGAGCCCTTTAAAAAACTTCTTGATAAACTTACAGGACGTAAGAAATGACGGATACGCATACCCATCTCTATATGGACGCATTCGCAGGCGATGAATCGGCTGCGGTTGAACGTGCGATTGCAGCCGGCGTCACACGCATGGTTTTCCCCGGAGTGTCTCCGGAATCTCATGAAGCCATGATGGATCTCCATCGTAAATTCCCGGCAAACACTTGCGTTGCGCTCGGACTTCATCCTACGGAAGTCGGAGAAAACTGGAGCGGTGTGCTTGATGAGATGGAGAAGCTGCTGCCGTGTGGCGACTTTTCAGCAATCGGAGAGGTTGGAATTGATTTGCACTGGGATGCATCGAATATCGAGAATCAGAAGGCGGCTTTCTCCCGTCAGCTGAAATGGGCGCAGAAATATGATCTTCCACTTATCATCCATTGCAGGGATGGAGTGGAAGATACTCTTGATGTTATCAAGAATGCGGAAGGTAAACTTCCGACAATGATCTTCCACAGTTTCACATCGGATCTGAATGATGTGAGGAGAATACGTGAAGTCTGCGATCCCTATTTTGGTATCAACGGAGTCGTGACATTCAAGAATGCAGCATCACTACGCGATGCATTGCCCGAGATCGGCATAGAGAAGATTGTCCTTGAGACGGATGCGCCTTATCTTGCTCCAACTCCTCACAGGGGATCGCGCAATGAAAGTTCGTATATCCCGCTGATACGAGATTGCGTGGCTGCAACATTGGGTCTTTCATCTGAAGATGTGGAACGCATCACAGATAATAATGCCAATGAGATATTCAACAGCTTTTAATCAGCTTCTTAGATATCATTAAAACACTTGCCATATGATCTCTTTCCCGTTAGAACAGCCCGTAGCCATATTTCTTGTAGTATTGATAGTGATACTGCTTGGTCCGTTGGTGTTCAAACCATTGAAGATTCCTTCGATTGTGGGAATGATTCTTGCGGGTATCGCGATAGGTCCTTATGGTTTGAATCTTCTGGAGCGCGACACAAGTTTCAAGATTTTTGGTGAGGTTGGCATTCTTTATATCATGTTTCTGGCAGCGGTGGAAATAGATATGTTCCACCTCCGAAAATCGTCAAGGAAAGGGTTGATATTCGGCTTGTTGTCTTTTGCATTGCCGATGGCGGCAGGCATTTTCGGTTCCCGTTATGCATTCGGAGTCAGCTGGACAACATCCGTACTTATAGCTTCGATGTATGCGTCACATACATTGATATCATATCCTGTAGTCAGCAAATTCGGTCTGTCAAACGTCCAGGCTGCTGTAATTGCGGTTTTCGGCACCATCGTGGCTGTGTTGCTCGCACTTCTCACACTTGCGCAGGTAGTGTCGGTGAAGGTAAACGGAGGATTTGATTCATTGGATCTGGTCCGTCTCGGCGTTCTGATGGTGATTTATATGCTTGTGGTTGGATATTCCTTCCCTTGGCTCACACGCAGGGTGTTCGGTCATAACAATGATCCCATCACGCAATATATATTCATC
>DAWBVG010000364.1:0-2094 GCA_052279865.1 Muribaculaceae bacterium | reverse complement strand
GACCCCGAGATGATCAAGGATCTCAACACTCACTTCATGGGCGAATGCACCGAGGTCGGTATGTATCTTGCAATGTCTCGTCAGGCTGACCGCGAAGGATATCCTGAAGTTGCTGAGGCATTCAAACGTTATGCATGGGAAGAGGCTGAACACGCAGCAAAATTCGCAGAGCTCCTCGGCGACATGGTTTGGGATACCAAGACCAACCTGGAGAAACGCATGCATGCTGAAGCCGGTGCGAACGCAGATAAAATGCGCATCGCTAAAAATGCGAAAGCACAGAACCTTGATGCTATCCACGACACTGTTCATGAGATGGCTAAAGACGAGGCTCGTCACGGCCGTGGCTTCAAAGGTCTCTACGATCGTTATTTCGGTTAATCCCTCATACCACAGGGAAGAATCCAGTTTTTGGAAGAATATGATCGCAACCCGCTTTCCTACGGGTTGCGATTCCTTTTTACATATCATAGCCATCTCGCGATTTTTTATTAATTTTACAATGTAAATATCAGAATCTTTTATGTCCCGGATTATAGCTATAGATTACGGCAGAAAGCGTTGCGGAGTGGCAGTAACCGATCCGTTGCAGATCATTGCCAACGGACTTCCAACGGTGCCGACACATCAATTGATGGATTTTCTTAAGGACTACTGCTCCAAAGAAGATGTGGAACTGATAATAGTCGGCGAGCCGCGTCAAATGGATGGCTCCCCTTCCGAATCGACACAATACATCAATCCGTTTCTGAAACATCTGTCACGTGAAATGCCCTCAATGAAAGTGATTCGCCGTGATGAGCGATTCACATCCGTGATAGCACATCGCGAAATGCTGGCTGCCGGTTTTCGTAAGAGTCAAAGGCAGGAGAAAGGACGTGCGGATGAGATGTCGGCAGTCATCATCCTCACCGAATACTTGCAAAACCGCTGAATTTTCACTATTTTTGCAGTCTATTGGCATCACCGCCATGGCATTTCCAATTAAAGAAATAAGAATTCGTATGGTATTACCAGTATATTTATATGGTCACCCAGTGCTCCGCAAGGAGGCGGAAGATATTGAACCTGATTATCCCGGTCTGGAAAAACTGATCAAAGACATGTGGGAAACAATGTATTTCACGGAAGGCGTGGGTCTTGCCGCTCCGCAGATAGGCAAATCCATCAGTCTCATTGTGATTGACGGCAGCGTTCTGGCTGAAGACTTCCCTGAATGTAAAGATTCCAAAATGTGTCTTATCAATCCCGAGCTGGAAGTTATTGAAGACATGGACCCTATCGGGCGCAACGAGGGATGCCTTTCTCTCCCGGGGATGTCGGAAAACGTAAAACGTATCGAACATGTGCGTCTCAATTGGCTTGATGAGAATTTCGAAGAACACGAAAAAGAATTCACAGGCTTTCTTGCACGCATCATTCAGCATGAGTATGATCATCTGCTCGGAACGGTCTATACCGACCGCATCTCCCCTATCCGCAAACAGATGGTGCGCAACAAACTAAACAATCTGGCTCGAGGCAAAGTGAAATGCGACTATCGCACAGTCTCTGCCAAATCACATTAATCACCATTAAAAAATATGGCTGACGATAAAAAAATAATTTTCTCAATGGTGGGTGTGAGTAAGATCATCCCCCCGCAGCGACAGATTCTCAAAAACATCTATCTGTCATTTTTCTACGGAGCGAAGATCGGGATCATCGGTCTCAACGGTTCGGGTAAGTCAACCCTGCTAAAAATTATTGCCGGCATAGATAAAAGCTATCAGGGAAACGTGGTTTTCTCACCGGGATATAGTGTTGGTTATCTCGAACAGGAACCAAAACTTGACCCTGAAAAGACAGTGAAGGAAGTTGTACAGGAAGGTGTGCAGCCCATCATGGATCTTTTGAAGGAATACGATGAAGTCAACAATGCTTTCGCTGATCCGGCTGTGCTCGAAGATCCTGACGCAATGGATAAGCTTATAGGCCGTCAGGCAGAGATACAAGATAAACTTGACGCCACTGATGCCTGGAACATCGACAATAAACTCGAACGCGCAATGGACGCTCTTCGTTGTCCACCCGATGATAAAAAGATTGCTGTAC
>DAWBVG010000363.1:0-5499 GCA_052279865.1 Muribaculaceae bacterium | reverse complement strand
ACAAGACTCCAGACACCATATCCCAGGTAGGCAAGACTTACGGCAATGGCAGAGGAAACAATAAGTGCAGAAAGATTTATTAACGCTATCGCCTTAAAAGAAAGATTCTTTTGCAATCTATTCTTAGGAATGATGACCAATGAATTGATTATAAGCGATAATCCTAAGACCTTAAGGATATTTGCGAGCTCCGGAATTCTATAAAAATCAGAGATAATACCCGAACAAAGGAACAAGGCGACATATAATATCAATGCCAAAACAAGGTTCCAATAAAAAGACGTAGAGTAATCAACCTGACTCGGCTCTTTTTTTTGTATCAAGGCTGCCCCAAAACCACCGTCAATTAAAGTCTGGGAAACAGCTATAAATATATATATAAGACCTATCGCGCCAAAATCGGCAGGAGAGAGCAGACGCGCAAGTATGAGATTGACAATAAATTGCAATCCCATGACACCAAACTTCTCGCAGGATGCCCAGATTGCGCCTTTGAATGCCTTATGTTTTAATGATTCGGACACGGGAATTTATATCATTTTCAATATTTTTGTGGCAAAAACTACGTCATGTAACCCCAATCCAATATTATACGAGATGATTCTCTGCTTATCATCTGTTCTTCCCGGATCTTTGCCAGATAACACATCTGACAATTCAACAAATTTTTTAAACTCATTAAAGTATCTGAAGCCTCTCACATGACCTTCGTCATCCGCAATCACGCGGTCAAAAACAGTATCGCAATTCTGGAATCCGCGAGTATGAACGGGGACCAATAACACACCAGGTTTAAACAGATCTGTATCATTGACTAATAGACCTTCGGCATCTGTTATTGCGGAGACAACCACATCCGCCGCGCACACCAGTTCATCCATAGTCTCGACAATCTCAAACTTAATATCGCTAAAACCTGAATATTTTTCGATTGTTTTTTCTGCTTGGTCTTTATATCTTTTTAATCTAATGGTCAGATCTGAAGCCCTGTTAGTTGCAATAAAACAATCCAATGTCGCATGGGCCATAGCGCCAAGTCCGACAAAAGAATAAACCCGAGAACTTTTACTACGCAAAGTATTCATGGCAAGAGCTGCCACAGCACCGGTTCTCATAGCCGTTATCCAGTCTGCATTCACCAAGGCAGTCATTTCGCCGGAAAGGGTATCGAAAATCATCATGTCACTTTTCAATGCAGGATGATTGCCTTTAACTCTGCTTACGACCTTGCATCCGAATGTATGGTATTCTTCCGGAAGAAGACACGGCATAGTATTAAAGAAATCATTACCTCTCGGGTGGATTGAGATTTTCGGAGGAAGTTGACTCCTACCTTTCATGAGAAAGGATTCTTTGACCCACTCCACGCATGTCTCTGGAGAAATATTTAATGCAGAGATTTGATCAGACGTAACAATTTTCATAGTCATATCTGTTTTAATGCTACAATAAGTTTTTCATTATCCCGTCTGTCACGTATGGCTATACGAACATATTGGCGATTTTTAGGAAAGCCCGTCTTTGTTGAGCAGTCCTTGATAAGGATGTTATGGTCCCTCAGGAGTAAGAGCGTCAGTTCATAGGAAGTATATTTTTCTGTCACTTCGCACAGGAAATAGTTTGCCTGAGAGGGAATTACTCTCAGCCATGGTATCTGGTTGAGTTCACCTCTGAATACCCTGCGTTCTTTACGGAACAAATCACAAGACCTTGCGTAATCCTTCTCGTATTTATTATAGATCTGCATGTAGAATTCAGCAAATGAATTAATGTTCCATATAGCTACATCTTTCCTCAGTTGAGATATCATCCCTGTATCAGAGGAAACAAGAACTCCAAGACGCAATCCCGGCACACCATAGCTTTTGGATATGGATTTCATGACGCAAAGCCCGGGATATTTCTCAAGTATCTCATTTTTTAGCAATGTATTGTTTTCAGCGTTGTCGGAAAAATCAACAAACGATTCGTCTATTATGAGTCTAACTTCATTCTCTTTCGACCACTCACAGAGGTTCATAAGACCATCGAAAGGCATGAAATTTCCTGACGGATTATCCGGGTTGACTATCAGAAGTGTCTCCACAGGATTTCTTGAAAAGAATTCAATCAGATCATCAGCTGAATAACTGAAACTGTCATTCTCCGGCATGAACCTGACAATTCTTTCTGGATCAAGTCTGTTGGGGTATTCTTCAAACGTGGGATACGTCACCCCTACGTTGCCGTGAAGGCAGGACATAAGGCTCTTGATAAGTTCAGCAGCGCCATTTCCTATGACACAATAGTCATGCCTGAGTCCGAAATATTTAGATGCGAGAAGTGAGTTGACTCCCATTCCCGACGGATACTCCCTGAGGAGGGGCTCGAAGTTCGCCTTCATCTCCTCGACCATCCTCTTTCTCGGGAAATAGGGATTTACAAGATAACAGAAGTCCAGGAGGGAGGGATAGCGCCAGTATCCTCCGTAGGAGCGTTGGATTTTTTCGAGTTGTTGTTTGGGCTCTGCAAAAATTGTTTCCGCTATGCGCAGGTCTTGAACGTCATCAATTTCATACCAGTGTATCCCAGTAATTGGTAATGCCTTTATGTCGCAATTGTCGATAAGGGTAATGACGCGAAGCACCTGCTCGTAATATTCATTCTCGCCAAGAACCTTTATATACGCCTCAAGGAAAGGCAGATAGTGGTCTACAATAAATTCTCTGGTGAATTTGTAGATGTTCACTGTCTTGTAATAATAATCAGTATCGCTGTATTTGAAGGCTTTTTTCGGAATGAAGTTAACAATGTTGTTGTCATCGTCTATTCTTACCATCGTTCCGTCCATCCAGGTCTCATATTTTGAAACGAGCGCAACATTCGGATATTCACTTTCCACTGCAGCGGTCAACATGCGGTCTTCAAAAATCAAGTCCGACTCGAGCAGCATTGTGTCTTCTTCAGCAAGATAATCCTTGGCAAGCCATAATGAATAGATATTGTTGGTCTTGTCGTATATCGGATTTTCTACAAATACAAGAGGCCAGTCCGGGTATCGCTCCTCCAGGTAGTGTCTGAGCTTATTTCCTTCATAGCCGACTACGATTACTATTCTCGATAGTGGAAGTTTCTGAAGCTGTCCGAGCATCCGGTCAATTAGACGTACTCCATTCACTTTCAGCATACATTTGGTGTTGTCTGCTGTGAACTCACCTAAACGACGACCCATTCCAGCCGCCAGAATTAATGCTTGCATATGGTTTAATTGATTTTAGACAGTAATAAGTGTCCTTATAAGTGATTAAAGAGGGCAAGTAAAGTCTTGGAGTAAGAGTGATTACAGATATATTGATGGGGATTTAGCCGGGAGGCTGAATCTTTAGGTAATTCAGAGATGATTAAAGGAGGCTAATATTAATGATTAATATTAGAGAGGAGATAAGAGAAGGAAATCGAAAAGAGATATAGATATATTAATGTTTAGATTTTGTTTAATAGAGAGGAAATCGATTTGTTTAATGGATTCAAATCTGATTTGACGGTGTCAAAAACAAAATCAATATCAATTTGGAAATATCCATGCGCAATATGATTTCTCATGGAAATTATTTCTTTCCATGGTATTTCAGGACAATGGACATTTAGAAATTTACCCTCTGTACGCTTGTCAATACTTTTTACACCCTCTCCAATTGCTTCAAGTTCCATACAAGTTGCCGCTAAGGTTTTCATCCCTTCCGGGGAAGATGCATAGTCATCAGAAGATAGAATGTCTTTATTCCATGCTTCTATGCGACATATAGCTTCTTGAATCTGAAGAAGCACATCTCGTATTATATCTCTATTGGATGAGGTATATGGCATCTTTTTCTATTTGAGAGAGGAAGAAGGGACGAAGTCCGCTGTGTTTGCGAATCAGATCTACGGATACACCCAATAGGTCTTGGAGAAATGTCTTTAGTTTGAGAACCGTTAACGCTTTCGGTGGCATGTCAACAAACAAATCGACATCGCTGCCGGGATTGTTATCGCCTCGCGCCATTGAGCCGAAAAGACACATCGAGCGAACTCCAAACTCTTCTCGAATATATGGAGCTGCATTGGTTAATTTTTCGATGCATTCGGTTCTTGTGCACATGTTTGCTTAATTTATTGCAAATATAACAAAAATGTTATATTTATACAACACTTTGGGCGAGGCACCAGTTGCGGAGGCGGGGGGAGACTGTGAGGGGAGAGCGGGAGAGACGGTTGCGGACGGCGTTGAGGAGCCAGCTGCGACATGAGGTGAGGGTGTTGCGGGTAGAGGAGGCGGCTATGTTGGAGAGGAGATGGTTTTGCCATTGATCCATGAAGAAGCCGTCGCCGGGGGTGCCGAAGGCTATGCGGTGAACAATATCGTACCAGGATAGGTAGCGGCAAATACCTTCGCTGTCTTGTTCAGCAATTCCTTGCTCTACAGCAGCTATCCATTCTTCGGCTTCTTTACGGATCTCTACAAGCTTTTGCGATCTGTCGGGATGAGACAGGAATCCACCTGCATCTCTAAAACGATCTGCAATACTACGTCCTTGAGCCTCAATATCAATTGCCTTATTCATCTGAATGTCTAAAACCTAAAGCCTAAAAACATCTACTCAATCTTCTTCAACAGTCGTTGGTCTTTGGGTATGTGCCATTCGAAGCCGGTGTCATCAATGAAGCGAATCTGGTAGATGATGTCACCGGTAGTCTCTTTGGGGGATTTTTCCACTACGGCTTCTGTGCCGCTGTAATCTCCCCCAATTATGATTACACGATCCTGAGGCTTAAGGAGTAGTGTGCTAAGAGGATAGAGTTGATAATCCGGAGTGAATTGTCCGATAATTTGTTGGAAAATCTCCATTGAATGCTGTGACACAATAGCGTAACGACGGTCTGTACGGGATGTGTCTCGCATGCACCAGGCAATATCTCCTGCAGCGCGCATAATCATGTTGATATCTGAGGATCGAGTACGAAGGAATACGATACCGGGTATGAGTGGTTTATCCTTATAGATCACTTTTTTGCCGATTTTTTTGGCAATTTCTTCGCATGGATAGAAAGTATCGGAAGCGTTAATATCGTCTTTTAACAATTCAAGACGCCTTTTGAGTGATTCAAATTTTACACCATGCCGCAGTCGCATTACGTGCCATTGGCGTGGATTCTCCACAAGAGTCTTGGCAATTGTATTTGAAATGTCGTTTCTATTCTCATCGCTTATGGAGATTTTTGAAACGATTGAGAGTATTGGTAATGCTTTAGGGACGTTTCCGATGACGGACATGGCAGCTGAAGCTCTGAATCCTGCCTTTAATGCTGTGTTCAGCCACAATGAACGTAATGAATCTTGCGCATCTGTTGAGGTTGGAAGTCCTCTATATTTTAGGAGCGCAATGATTTTTTCGTTGCACCGTGTAACTATCTGTTTGGTTGTTTTCTCATTTTGCCCAAGTGGGAACAAATAGCTTCTGCGAGAATCAATGTGCCGTT
>DAWBVG010000362.1:0-3087 GCA_052279865.1 Muribaculaceae bacterium | reverse complement strand
CTTTAGGTTTTAGATCCATTCGGCGAAGCTTCTAATGCCTAACGCCTAAAACCTAAAGCTTCAATTTTTTCAGGAGATTCTTTTGGCGAATTTCACGTCTTTTATTCTCTCTTTCAGACTTCGACAGATATTTTCAACCGTCTCGGAATTGTCAACCTGCAATGTGATCTCACAATGAAACACCTCCTGCTTGGCATTGATGCTGAGTCCGACCATGTTGATGCCAATATCGCGAGAAATGACCCCTGTTATCTCTTCGAGTATTCCGCGGCGGTCAATGCCGTCAATGCTTATGGTGGCGAGGAATTTGTCGGCAACGCCTCCCCATTTTGTGGCGACAAGACGCGATCCAAAGGAACTTTTAAGGCGCATGGCGTTGGGGCAGCTTACCTTATGCACCACTACCTCTTCATTTTCATTAACGAAACCGAGCACATCATCTCCCGGAATCGGCTGGCAGCATGTGTCGAGCTTATAATTAGGTTTCTCTTCATCCGGATGGAGCACATATATCTCCTTGCGGTTGATGGGAATCTTTGGTGTCTCTGTCTTCTTGGAGGAGAAAGGATTTCTCAATATCTTGGAGAGTAGCGAGGACCTGCTCTTATTAAGGTCCTTAAGCTGTTTTGCGGAGAGGTTTATCTCATCGTTGGCAAGCATCAGATAGAGATCTTCGCGCTCGGAGAGATGGAAATTACCGAGTAAGCGTGCCATAACGTCGGGAGAATCAGTCACTCCCTCTCGCTCCATAAATTCGCTGTATATCTTCTTCCCTCTTTCAATGAGGTGTTTTCTGTCTTTTCGGAGAATTGCGCGGAGTCGGTTCTGTGCTTTTGCCGAATTACAGAACTGCATCCATTCCGCTTGCGGGGTCTGGGATTCTGATGTGATGATTTCCACCTGATCGCCCGAGTCGAGTTTATAGGATATGGGCACGAGACGATGGTTTATTTTTCCTGCAATGCAGTGCGTGCCGAGTTGGGTATGGATGGCGAAGGCGAGGTCAAGCACCGTTGATCCTGCCGGGAGGGTAATGAGGTCTCCCTTGGGTGTGAACACGTAAATCTCTGCCGAGAAGAGATTGAGTTTGATTGTATCGAGAAAATCGATAGCATTCGGTTCCGGGTTGGCGAGGATGTCCTTGATGGTGTTCATCCATTTGTCAAGTTCCGTGTCGTCTTCATGCACTCCCGTTTTGTATTTCCAGTGGGCAGCATAGCCAAGTTCGGCGATCTCATCCATTTTGCGGCTGCGAATCTGAACCTCAATCCATTTGCCGTCGGGACCCATCGCAGTGAGATGGAGGGCACGGTATCCGTTTGCTTTCGGTGTGCTTGTCCAGTCGCGCAAACGTTCGGGATGCACTTTATGTCCGTCGGTGAAGAAAGTGTATATCTCCCAGCAATGTATCCTTTCGAGGGCATCGTCATCATTCTCGAAGATAACGCGCACTGCATAGATGTCATAGATTTCTTCGAAGGGGATTTTCTTTGTCTCCATCTTGTTATAGATGGAGTAAGCGCTCTTCACGCGAGCCTTGATCTCATATTTGAATCCCGCGGCATCAAGCTTTTTACGCACCGGACCAACAAACTCCTCTACAATCTCTTCGCGATGCTTTTCGCTTTCGCTCACTTTCGCCATAATCTCGGCGTATTTCTGAGGATGCTCGTATTTGAAAGCGAGATCTTCGAGCTCATCCTTTATCTTGTAGAGTCCAAGGCGATGGGCGAGAGGAGCATAGACGTAAAGTGTTTCTCCGGCAATCTTATATTGCTTCTCCGGCCGCATTGAACCGAGGGTGCGCATATTGTGCAGGCGGTCAGCCATTTTGATAAGCACAACGCGTATGTCGGTAGACATTGAAAGAAGGAGCTTGCGGAAATTCTCAGCCTGGAGCGATGCCTTGTCACCGAAGATACCACCCGAAATCTTGGTGAGACCTTCTACGATTGAGGCAATCTTGGGACCGAAATTCGCTTCTATGTCCTCCTTGGTGAATTCCGTATCCTCCACCACGTCGTGAAGAAACGCGGCACAAATGGAAGTAGAACCTAAGCCGAGTTCGGAGATCACGATTTTCGCCACCGCTATGGGATGAAGGATATAAGGCTCGCCGCTGCGGCGGCGCACCCCTTTGTGGGCAGATTTGGCAAACCGGAAAGCGCGTTCGATAATCTCCACCTTTTTGCGGTGGTTGCTTGCGAGATAAGCATTGAGCACATCCTGATATGCATCCTCAATCATCCGGTCTTCCTCTTCGGGCGACATATATTTGTTATATTCTGCCATAATCGTGTCTCCTGTTTTGGTGGCTAAGTATGACTCGCAAATTAGTTGATGCATATTTTTAGCGGATTTTCGAGGGATTTAAGAGAGTGCAAGAAGGAGCAATGCGGGCATTGTGACTGATTGAACTCGCTTTAATCACCGGAAAGACGCAAAAAGATGCGTTGACTAATCAATACATTAAATAATTTCGATGTCATACTTAAATTACAAAGTTAATAAATTTCGTAAAGATTTCCTCCAATTTTCCACGCTTTTTTACCACCGCAACAGTTGATATGTGATATGTGATTTATGGAGAGGTGTGATTGTTAAAAACTTCGGTCACGTATGTCAGGCTTTGGTTTAGTCGGGCATATATAGCCCGAACTAAACCTAAATCTTAAACTCCTAGAAAGAGCGTAGCATTTTGTCGATACACTTTTTCTTTTGTTCTGCTCCGGGGTGTACATAGAGGTTGAGAGTTGTGGCGATGTCGGCATGGCCAAGAATTACACTTACGGTTTTGTAATCGCAGTTACTTTCGATGCAACGTGTGGCGAAACTGTGCCGGAGACCATGGAATTTCAATGGAGGTATCCCGAGCTGTTTCATCAGTTTCATGTAGTAGTTGCGGTATGTTCGTGGCTCAATAGGCTGAGGTTCGTTACTTATGACGTAATAATTGCTATTGACCACCTTTTTTAGAGGCCGAATCATAGCCATCAGGGTCTTGTTCAGAGGAATTTCGCGGGCAGAGTTGACAGTCTTTGGTGTATTCACCACAATCTGAGTATGTTTGGTTCCGTCATCTTCCAG
>DAWBVG010000361.1:0-2655 GCA_052279865.1 Muribaculaceae bacterium | reverse complement strand
GGATTCTGGCGCTACGCCCTCAATGAGGTGGCAGTGTTGAGAGGAGAGACTGCATCGATGGTTACGGTGCATGCCGAAGTGGATGGATATTTTCTTGCAGACTATATGGCTGATGGATTGGTGATTGCAACCCCAACGGGCTCTACGGCATATAATCTTTCTGCCGGAGGACCGATATTGATGCCGACGCTCGAGTGCGCTGTGTTGTCGCCGATTGCTCCTCATTCGCTGACGATGCGTCCGCTTGTGGTGGACAGGGATTCGGAAATACGGCTTACCACCAGTTCGAGGGTGGAGTGTTCGCGTGTCAGTCTTGACGGCAGATATTTCATGATGGCGTGCGATAAAGATGAGTTGCGGATTCGAAAAGCGAAGTTCTCGGTGATGGTGCTTAGACGTCCGAATGCGAGCTTCGCCAGATTGCTGCGCAATAAACTTCTGTGGGGAAAAAGATAAGCTGATAAGATAAATATATTTGCCGTGAGATAAAATAAATATAGATATAAAAATAAAGGATTGCAACTGGTTGCAATCCTTTATTTTTATATCAGAAGCCGGTTTTCGCCGGCATGAATGAGATTCTTATTTTGCGGGAGCCGCAGGAGCTGCAGGGGCAGCGGGAACATTCACCGGAGCGGGAGCTGCAGAATTGGGAGCGGGAGCTGCATTCTGGATGCTCGATACGTTAACGGGAGTTTTAACTGCGAAAGAAGCGCAGATGCTGACAACGCAGATGAATATTGCAAGACCCCAGGTAGCTTTTTCGATAAAGTCTGTGGTTTTACGATATCCGAGATATTGGTTACCGCTTGAATAGTCGGAGGCGAGACCGCCGCCTTTCGATTTCTGGATAAGCACTGCTCCAATGAGGAGAAGAGATGCGATTACGATAAGAATGCTAAGAAAGATATACATATCTTTAATGTTAAATGTTTAATTTTTTAATGTTTAATGGGGCGGATTTATGAGGAATCCGCAAATAACACAAATACCTCAAGAATTTGATGTATATGATATCAATTTCTTGAGAAATCGTATTTGGTCTGCAAAGTAAATACTTTTTTTCGGATTATTCAAACTTATTTCAGTAATTATTTCCAAAGCTTTCTGATAGTTGCCGTTTTTTATCATTATTTTGGCTAAAGATTCTGAAAGATTGGAATCACCTTTTTCTGTGGCGGGTGGTTCGACTGTCGGAGTCTTATCGGATTCAGTGACATCGATATCTTGTTTCGCCACCGGTTCCGGTTTTATTGCGGGAGAACCGGCGGGGGCGGTAGCGACCGAAGGTATGGACGTAATAAGAAGATCGGCGCCT
The DNA here is from genome assembly GCA_052279865.1 of Muribaculaceae bacterium. GTDB lineage: Bacteria > Bacteroidota > Bacteroidia > Bacteroidales > Muribaculaceae > Lepagella. The sequence goes on along the minus strand of DAWBVG010000361.1, from coordinate 1,337 downwards.
TCGATTTCCGGGAGAGCTTCGAGAGAAGACATATCGTAAGGGACCGCAACAGGGGTGATGATATCCTCTATCTCTGTGGCTTGAGGACGGTTCGGACCACCGAATCTATCAAGGAACGAGTCGATTGTGTCTTCAGTGGAAAGTTCGGGAGAGTGGAGGTCTGGATAAAATTCGATGAATTCTTCCGGATCAATACCGATGATGGCGCGTAATGCAACCGGATCGCCTACGGCTGCGGCAATGCGGCGCACGAGTTGCAGACGCTGCTCGCCGGTGGCTGATGGCAATTCTTCAATTGCCGGCACTATGAAATAGGGATATTTATTCATTGTCAATGCATATTTTCAGATGAGAATCTTCCTCCGGTTGCCGGAGTTTTGCTCCTACCAGTTGCCAAGGGTGGCGTTGAAGATGAGGTTTACGAGCTCGTCGCTGATTTGCATACAGAGGTCGTCCTGAACATCAGTAAGCATGAGGGATGAGGAGAACTGGCGGTAAGCGGAGAAAGTCTGGTCAACGTTGTTGGCGGGGTTCTTGTTGTCTACGTATTTGACACGGACCGTGATGGTGAGACGCGTCTCGGTGGCGTAAGCATCGGTTCCGACTGCCTGCGGAGAGAGGGAATAGCCGGTGATTTCGCCGCTGAGCTCGATATCGGCGGGTCCGTCAATCTCCTGAAGACGAGTCTGGCGGGTGATGTAGTCGAGGAGTTTGTTTTCGAATGTTTGCTGAAGAGGAGGGTAGACAAGGGCTGCCCGAATCGGGAATTCGGAGACATCGATTGTCTTGTAGACATCATAATTGATGGCAGTGCCTTTGAGACTGAAACTTGGGATGCAGCCGGAGAGCCCGAAGGCTAAGGCTATTATTATGATGGGAATAATTTTTTTCATTTATATTCGATTTGCTTGATTCAAAATGAGGCTCGAAAGAAGGCTTCGGGCTTGCGCCCTCAGCACGGTGGAGATTCAAAAATTGATGCCGGATTCCTTGATTCAAAAATCGATGCCCAGTTCCTTGATTTTGCGGTAGAGGGTGCGGAGCGATATGCCAAGCTCCTCTGCTGCAAGTTTCTTGTCGGAGGGGTTGCGCTCAAGGGCGGCAATGATCGTCTCTTTCTCGGATTCTTCGAGTGTGAGGGAAGGAGAATGGGCAGATACTCCCGCGCCGGAGATAGGAGATGATGCGAATCCTGATGCAGTGGCGGGAGATGTTGGCTCCAATGATGAGACGGGAGCAAGCAGATCTTCTACCGGATATTTGATGAGAGATGTAGGAGAGTGCTTTCTGCCCGAAAAATCAGAACTGCAGGTGGTAAGGTCTGAACTATGTCCGGC
>DAWBVG010000360.1:0-3684 GCA_052279865.1 Muribaculaceae bacterium | reverse complement strand
TAGTCATAATAATAAGACAATACTATAATATCTCCGTTTGCAGGATTCACAAATACGCCATTGGGAGACTCTATTTCTGAGTCTTGTCCTTTAACCTGGGTTAGCATATTACCTCTTTCAGCAAATGTATTGACATCATAAATCTTGTAGGTTATTTTGTCAGCAGCCAAACCATAAGGTGCCATTGCAACATAAAGTTTATCACCAGCAACGCATGCCAATGAGCCTTCACAAACTTTAGTTATATCATCTTCGGAAGCGCCAGTAACTTTAACTATTATAGGAGCGACATAGCCATCTTCATCCGGTGCTGTATAGGAACCCTGCATTATCACAAACGCATCAGTTCCATTTGAAACAGCTTCAGTCGGATGATTCCCAACGAATTTAGTATTCTTGATTTCAGTTTGAGTAAATGTAGCCAGATCAATTACAGAAATACCATTATTGGCATATTTATTTTTAGAATTCTGTCCGTCTGTATTGGCAACAACTAATTTATTCCCTGCAAGAGCAACGCCATCAGGATTGGGACCAACCTTAAGTGTACCATCAATCTCATCAGTCTTGGCATCAATACGGACAACATAACCGGTATACATAGAGCAGTAAAGTTTGCCATCCTTCGCAGTGATAGCTCGGGGACTCTTAGCATCACCCTCGGGTTTGATAGATGTGATTATCTTAAGTGTTGTCGGTTCTACAACCCAAATAAGATTTGAACGATACATAACAATGTACATCTTATCATTATAGATAAGAGCCTGCTGAGCACCATCTCCAAGTGCAATGTCATTTGCTGCGAAGAATGCGTCTTCAAGAGCTTTAGTCGCAGTTCCGGTAGCATAGTCGTATGCAGTAATTGATGCCGGAATTTTACCAGACAGATTACCACCGTTAATAGTATAGAAACCACTTATGGTTTCTGTTGCTTCACCTTTGTTGTCATCATCGCTACAGGCAGTGAAACCAACAGCCATGAATGCTACAAAAAGCATTAATGCAAATTTTTTCATTTTCTATGTTTTATTTGTTATTAGATTTATTTATTTTAATTGTATTTATAGGTCACAGTGAATTTCCATGCTCGTCCCGGCATCGGATAGTTACCAACAATTTCGTATTGCGTATCCAGAATATTTGTGAGATCGAATCGGAGATCGATGGTGTTGCGTTTTATCTTGAAGGAGCGAATCAATGCAGCTCCCATCTCCATATATCCTTTGATTCGTGTTATGGGAAGATTGGAATTTGTGCCGTAACGGTCGCTCGCTCCGGTGGTATGAACCACAACATTTACCCAGGGATTCTCCCAACTTAGCGATGCTGCTCCTGAATGAATAGGAGTGTATGCCACCTGCTTGTTATAGTCCGGATCCGTCGGAGATGTGCGCGGTTGCACTCGCTGCCAGCTATAATTACCGGCAAACACAAGACTCTGCCTCCGCGCAATATTAAATGTTGCACTTGCAGTGACATCCGCTCCAAATGCTCTCGCCTTGTCCATATTGGTCATTGTCCATATGAACATATTCGTTGGCAATGCCACAATCTTGTCTTTCACATTATTATAATATACATCCCCTGTCAGTACAAGAGCATTCAGCCAACCAGCTGAATTATACTGCCATGTCAATCCGAGATTAAACTGGTCGGTATCTTCCGGTTTCAAAGAGGTGCTGCCCATACGGAAATAATAGGTCTCATTGAATGTAGGCATACGGAAGATATTCTTGTATGAAGCCCTGATAAAAAAGAGGCGGTTGCGCATCGGCTGCACCGACACACTCAGTGAGGGTGACAGCTTATTCTCATCTTTAGAGCTTGTACCCTCTTTCACCCCATTGTCGTAGATCGACCAGAGGAGACGGGCGGTGGCAAGCAACCAGCTGTTCTGGAATTTTCCGGTGAACGACTGCAACACGGAATGACGCCAGGGACCTACAACCTCCATCTGATTCGTGGTGAGATTATTGTAAAAATAATCGGCGGAGTAGTTGAACGCAAGCTTGTCAGTGGGCACGTAAAGCGCCGATCCTGATACGTAAACTTCGCGTTGATAGTAATCCTCATCAAGGATACCTCCGGGATATTTACCATCCTCATCATGATACAATGATGCATCCCAGTTGAATTTCGCAAGTCCCTGGAACGAGAATTTCGACAGCGACAGGTTCTTGTAAGTCAGTTGTCCGAAGAAGTTGCGGTCGCGCAACTTCTCGTGGCAAATAGGATTGTAAAGAATCACCGGTCCGGGCAACTCGCGATTGTTGTCATAGTAATAGACTTTTGCATCGAGTGTGGATGCCGGTGTGATTCTCCAGCGGGTGTTGATTTCGCCGTGGGCGGAATTCATCATGCTGTTGTTGCGACGCTCACGCGTCACCAATTTTCCGTTTTTCAGCGTGAATGGATAATCATTCCGGGCATGGGTATATTCCCCTATTGCCGAGAATGAAAACTTAGGTGTTATGCTTTTTCCTATCTTTACGTAGGGATTATACGTGCCGAAAGAGCCGAACCGCATCTGTCCTGTGAGATGCCACAAGGAATCCTGCGGCCCCGGCACGGACATTGTAGATATGATGAGCGATGCCGCAGAAGCCGAAGCTTTAGCCGGAACAAAGATATCGCTGTTGTCACCAACAATGAGAGAGAGACTCCCCACATTGTCGAGAGAATATCGCGACAGATCGATCTTGCCGCTCTGACAGTCGCTGAGAACGATGCCGTCGTAGATAACACCGGTATGGGTTGTGCCAAAGCCACGCACCGACACGGTCTTCATACCCCCTGCGCCACCATAATCGCGGATGTTGATACCCGGCAATCTGTGCAAAGCATCAGAAATGTCGGTAATGCCCATAGTCTTCATCCTCTCGTTGGTGAGGTTGAAAAGTGGCGCAGTGCTCGTCACCTCCTTGCGCACACGCTCCGACACAACTTCAAACTCCTGCAGATTCTTACCTACGGTATCTGCGGGAGTTGAAGATATGCCGAATGCCGGGGTGAAACCTGACACCTCGGCAAATGCTACAATAACTGCTGCTTTGACTAATTTTCTTGACTTTCTATTCGATTTCATATGTTCTCTTTTCCTCGAAAGAGTGGTTAACATACAGGAAACTTCTATTGGTTTCCTAAAAACGGCAGGTCTTCGGACTCGTCTCAACTATCGGCACGCCTTCCCAATCCGGAGATCAGTGGCAGAGCAAAAGAGAGATAAACTCACCGGCTCTAAAGGATTTTGCCGAAGTCTTCATAGAGACTCACCGCAGCGGGACTGTCCGGGATTCGCACCCGGTTCCCTTTTGATGGCATTCCGCCAACCGTTTTCGCCCGCAAAGTTAATACATTTTCCTCTAACTCCAAAAATTTTATTAATTTTGCAGCCGTTTTGATTATTTTGCACAGAGCTCAGTATAGACTGGAACTCCGTAAAATATCTGCGCTTTCATGAAATCGACATACTGTTGTTTTAAATCAAATCATTATAACCTAACAATTTAACGATTATGTTTACAATATTCCATGGATTCCATCTGGTGGAAGACTATCACCGATGGAAAAAAGAACACAGAAAGCAAAAAAATCCGATCCCTGTAAAGGCTCTAAAACTGTTTATAGCCATTGCAATCCCGTTATTCCTCTGGATTGCTCCCGCCTCTCTATACGGATTACCGG
>DAWBVG010000359.1:0-2315 GCA_052279865.1 Muribaculaceae bacterium | reverse complement strand
TTGCTCGCAACTGCAGCCTCGCGGCAAGGAAGAGGAATTTTATCCTTTGTTTGTGCTGCAGTTGCGAGCAACCGCAGCTACGATTTGACGTTCACATTAGAATCATGCCAATTCTTCCTTTTTACCTGTTCCCTTTTACTTTTTACCTTATCGAACCTAGTTCGATAAACAGGGATTTATAGGTAAAATTTAGAATGTATAACCAAACACCCTATTTTACAATAGAAGATCCGTTAGAGGTCCGGCAAGAAATGCGGTGAGAATGCCGTTGATGATAAGCCCCAGCGTGGCATACGCCCCATAACGTTCTCCATATTCACTTATGCGGCTTGTGCCGATAACGTGGGCGGCAGTGCCCATGCTCAGACTCTTTGACACCGGTGCCTTTACGTTACCCCAAGACATCATCTTGAGTCCGACAACTGCGCCAATCATACCTACGATTACCACTATTGCCGAAGTTAATGCGGGGATACCTCCAATCTGTCGTGATATCTCTATTGCAATTGGGGTAGAAACCGATTTTGGAGCAAGCGACCGAATAACATCTTCACTTGCACCTAACCATGAGGCTATGAGCACAACAGAAACTATCCCTACTACGCAACCTGTCAACTCTGCTATAAAAAGCGGCATAAACTGGCTGCGGATATGTTTGAGTTCATTATAAAGTGGCAATGCAAGCGCGACAATAGCAGGTTTTAGCCAAAATTCAATCATCCTCCCGCTCTGGTAATATTCGCCATAAGAGATGCCTGCGATCCGAAGAAACAAGATCAAAAAGGCAATAGTGAATATCATGGGATTCAATAATGCAATGCCGCTCTTTTTTTGAATGAAAGAGAAAAGCCAAAAGAGCATGAATGTGAGCGTGATCAGAAAAAGCTCACTTCTTATTATTATCGATAAATCCATAAGTAATGAATCAGCGGGAATGTCTTTTTATACGTTTATGAAGAAACTGATGAAGTCTGCCTGTCACCACAATAACAAGAAAAATACTCACTATTGTTGCCACGGTGATAGGAATCCATTCAGCAGCGATAATATCAAAATATAGCATCAGCGCCACGCCCGGAGGCACGAAGAAAAATGCCATGTTCTTTATAAGGAACTTACATACAGGGGCTATGGAATGCGGATTCACGATCTTTCTCTCAAGAAGAAGCGTCAAAAGCAACATGCCAAGAATACTACCGGGAATTGATAAACCGGGAATCATCGCAAGCAATTCGCCAGCCAACAGACAGCCGAAAATTATACCGAACTGTTTCGCCATAATCGATTTTGTTACTAAAAATTTCTAAAAGAGATGCAAAATTAGTAATTTATTTCCATGTATTTTCAAACAGCACTTTCAATTATTTTATTAATTTTGCGTCATCATTCGGAATCGTCTATACGCTGACTATTCCTAAAAAAGATATTATGGTAGACATCAAGAAATTAAAAGATAAAGTGCTTTCCGGCGAACAGCTGTCATCTGACGAAGCTCTTTCTTTGTGTGATGTGGATGCCACACAACAGCAAGAGCTTTGGGAAGCTGCAGAGGAAATAACTTCTGCATTATGCGATAAAACATTTGATTCTTGCTCAATAATCAATGCCCGTTCAGGGAAATGTCCTGAAAACTGTAAATGGTGCGCCCAATCTTCACATTATAATACTAAAATCGAGACCTATGCCCTCGTTCCCCATGATGAATGCATGAAAGTGGCTGAACTTAACCGCAAAGCCGGGATCAAAAGGTTCTCACTTGTGGCAAGCGGACGCAAAATGCAGGGTAAAGAACTTGATATTGTCTGTCAATATTATAACGAGCTTCGAAGTCAGGGAGGTTTGCAACTCTGCGCCTCATTGGGATTGCTGGGAAAAGAGGAACTCCAGAAGTTGTATGACTCAGGCGTTACCAGATATCACTGCAATCTTGAAGCGGCTCCGTCATATTTCAGCTCCCTTTGCACAACACATACGGTAGAAGATAAGATCCGCACGATCTTGCAGGCAAGGGAAATAGGTTTTGAAGTCTGCAGCGGCGGCATCATCGGAATGGGTGAGACTCGTCGCCAACGCATCGAGCTCGCCCTTGAACTTCTGCGCATAGATCCCCATTCAATCCCGATAAATCTCCTTTGTCCGATTCCTGGAACTCCGCTTGAGAATCAGGAACCTCTTGAAGAGGAGGAGATCCTCAATACCATAGCATTCTTCCGGTTTATACATCCTACAAAAATATTGAGATTTGCAGGAGGCAGAGCCAAACTATCGCGCAATATCCAACTCAAAGCTTTGAAAATCGGGATGAACGGCGGCAT
>DAWBVG010000358.1:0-2469 GCA_052279865.1 Muribaculaceae bacterium | reverse complement strand
GATGTGTATAAGAGACAGGTATGTATGGAATGTTGCAGGCAAACCTGGCGGCGGGGCTTCCTGCAGCCACATCGGAGTTCATGACAGCCGAGGAGTTCAGAGGCTGTTGGCTTGCCTCGAATCTTCTGCACTATCTTCGAAACAATATAAATCCCCTGTCTGATCTTGCCGGAGAGGCAACCGCCCCTTTGCTTAAACAGATAATAGCGGATATTGATGTTGCTATAGAGGGAGAGGCAGATGTGAAGGCGCACGGGTATTTCGGACATGCAGAGACGTTGCTCCCTTTGTTGTCTTTGATGAAGCTGCCAGGTTGCTTTGTGATGACTGAAGATTATGCCAATTTGCATAAAGAATGGCAGATTCAGAATATCACTCCGTTAGGTGCAAATATGGCGATTGTATTGCTGCGGGGAGAGAGTGGGGAGGTGTATGCCTCTGTGCGGCTCAATGGCAAAAACGTTGCTCCGTTATCGGGAAAGGGGGAGGTTGTCAAATGGAAAGAACTAAAAGATTTTTGGAATTTAAATATTAAAGATTATGGAAAGCACAACTAAAGAGACCGCGTTGTTGCTCGATAGGGCAAAAGCGCAAATTGTGGAGAATATGAAAGAGAAGGGTATCGGTGCCATCCTATGGGATAATTCGCGAGCTGGATTTCATTTTATACCCGAAATTCTGCATAAAAGTGAAACAAAAGATAAAGAGCGTGTGGCGCGTATAATGGGGCTCTATCATTACGATGGCGTCCTATATCTGGTGGAAGAGGATCGAGCTCCGGTTCATTTCTCGGATTTCTATACGGAAGGCGTTGATGTTCCGCCTGTAGTGGTTACGCTGACAGAGGATGTGGCAGTGAGGGATTTGGGTGATCCTACAAAAGTGAAGGGCTACACCACGCAGGGTAGTTTGGAGGAATGGCTGTCGATAGCTGATTGCTATTTCGAGGCATTGAATGAAAAATAATACCTAAAATGCGGCATGCGGTTGTAAATGTTAAACAAAAAGGCAAAACAATTGCATATGTTAAATTCGAGGGTTAAAAAATAAGACGGGGGTGTCTCACGACATCCCCGTCCGTTGCGCTTTAATAAACTGATTTATCAGTTCCCTAATTTTATTTACACCTAATTATCCATTATTATGATTCTGAAGCGAAATATTCTTACGTTTCGCGACAAAGATAATAAGTTTGTGGCACTTATGCCAAATTTTACAACGTAAAAATGAAGAATAATTTATTTATAACGTTTGAAAAATCTGCAAACGTTATAAATTTATAATGATTATTGTGTAGTTGGAATATCTTAAAAACATTATACAAAAAAATTATAAAAATAATCTGCAATTCAGTTGCACAGATATAAAATTTGTATTATCTTTGCACTTGAAGGAATATTCCATATGAATTTAATCGGTCGATCGAATAGATTGTTTCCGAGGATTCTTCGTAAGTCAAAATATTATCACACTTATATACTTATATTACTAATCATATGAAACGCGTTACGATTAAAGATATTGCCCATCACCTTTGCCTCTCCGTTTCGACGGTATCGAGGGCTCTTGCGAATGACAAGAATATTCGACAAGAAACGAAGGAACGTATTTTTGCTGCGGCAAGAGAGTTGGGTTACGCCCGCAATGTTATAGCAGCCAATCTTCGCACAGGTAGAAGTCATACTATTTGCGTGATGGTTGATCAAATGATTTCTCCTTATGCTGCCAAGGTGCTTAAGGGGATCAACAGCGTGATGCGTGAAAACGGGATATACGTAGTTACTTGCGATTCTGATAACGATCCTGCAATAGAGAGGGAGTCTATCAATTTTATACGAGCTTCTATCCTTGATGGGTTGATAATAGCACATGGCAATTATCAGGATAATCTGGAGCTTTTTAAGACTTTGCATCAGGATGGAATTCCAATGGTTTTTCTTCGCAATTCGCTCGATGGCATAGATGAGCCAACTGTAGGAGTGAATAGCTATGACAAAGGATTTTTCCTTGTGGATCATCTTGTATGCACAGGTCGCAAGCGAATCGTGAATATCAAGGGTCCTTCTATGAGTGGAGAAATGAGAGATCTGGACAAAGCATATCGCGATGTGATGAATAAGTTTGATATTGAAATTATTCCGGAACTTCAAATTGAAGCCGGAGTCGATATGGAATCCGGGCGTAAAGTAGCAGATGATTTGCTTGATAATGAAATAGATTTTGACGCGGTTTTTGCAATTAACGAACTTGTTGCGATAGGCGTGATGAATCGTCTTCAGGAACGCGGTGTGAAAGTGCCGGAAGAGGTTTCTGTAGTAGCCTTTACCGGTTCCCTGTTGTCGGAAATGATTTATCCTCGCCTCACATCGGTTGAGGCTCCACTTGAAGAAATGGGGAGACAGGCGGCAGAACTTCTGATAAGGAAAATTAAGCAGCCGAATCTTAAGCATGAAGGAGTCATGATTGATG